>JALVAQ010000061.1 GCA_027011095.1 Bacteroidales bacterium | reverse complement strand
ACATAATTCTTATTGTGGTTGTGTTGGGTGTTGGTTACGGTGCCAAGTACCTGCTTGACCGTGCTCCTATTTTTACCGGTTTTTCTGCTAAAATGGTTGGTTCATGGGTGTTTATGACCGACAGAACACAAGCAGATGTTGAAGCACATGAGTTAAACAGTTTCTTTTTGTCGCTTTCAAAGAATATAGTTAACAAGGCCGATAAAAGCGTAACAGGCAGTTTTGTGGGAACTGCTAAGCAAAAGGCCATTTACCGCGAGGGTTTGGGCTGTACCCTGCTTGCCGATGGCGATGAAGCCAAAGTAAGAAGCCAGCGGTTAATTCAGCAAAAATTACCCGAAAATCCCGATACCATTGCCTGGCCCTACGGTGATGTGTTGCCATCGGGCGATGCCGTTAAGGTTGATAAAAAGAAATTAAAAGTAGCACTCGACAGCGCTTTTAACCGCGGAAACACTAGGGCTGTGGTGATTTGTTACGATACCATTTTTTTTACTGAAAAGTATTTAAAAGGATTTACAAAAAACACTCGTTTATTGGGTTGGTCCATGAGCAAAAGTGTTACCAGCTCGATGATTGGGGTGCTGGTAAAGGAAGGAAAACTTGATGTTAACGCGCCTGCCCCCGTTAAAGAGTGGCAAAACGATTCGCGCAAAAAAATCACCTTAAACAATATGTTGCGCATGAGCAGCGGACTGGAGTGGGTTGAAGATTATACCGACATTTCGGATGCCACCATCATGCTTTATCAAAAAAGTGATATGGGAGGTTTTGCTTTAAACAAGCCTGCCGCATTTCCTCCCGATTCGGTATGGTACTACTCTTCGGGGACGACCAATATTTTATCGCTGATAATTCGCCGGAAGTTTAATAATGATAACGATTACTGGAAATTTCCCCGCAAGGCCATTTTTAATAAATTGGGTATGAAGAGTGTGGTTTTTGAAACCGATGCTTCCGGAACATTTGTGGGGTCATCTTATATTTTTGCCACGGCACGCGACTGGGCACGCTATGGCCTGTTTTATCTGCATGATGGGGTAGTACGAGGCGAGCGGGTTCTTCCCGAAGGATGGGTTGATTATACGACCACTCCCACAAAAGGTTCAAACGGCGAATATGGCGCACAATTTTGGTTGCAACCCAAAGAGTTACCCGATGCCCCTAAAGACACCTACTTTTGCGATGGCTACCATGGCCAAAGGGTTTATATTATTCCGTCAAAAAAATTGGTAATTGTGAGGTTTGGCCTCAATGGTCACGGCCAATTTGATTACAACAATTTTGTAAAACTGGTAATAGATGCGTTTGAGTAAAATTTTATTGGGGGTGGGGTTCGGTGTGTTAACCTTTGTCTCGTGCAACAGCCCACAAAAAAACAGGAATAAAAAAAGCCCTCAACCAAAGTATGAAAACAGGGCGGTTGGAAAGATATTTCCACATGTTACCATTAAAAGCGACACGACCCTTTCGTATGCCCTGTATCTGCCCAAAAGTTACCGTATAAATAAAAAAAACAGGATTGTTTTTATTTTTGATGCCCATGGACGTGGTGCGTTACCCGTTGAAAGATATCAGGCTTTATCAGAAAAATACAACCTTGTTTTAGCCGCTTCCAACGATTCGAAAAACGGGCTGTCGGGGCAGATGCGGAACCATATTATCACCGCTTTTATGGCTGATGTTGAGAGCCGTTTTAACCTTGATGAAAAAAAAATGTTTACCATGGGCTTTTCGGGTGGTGCACGGGTTGCTACCCTGATTGCTTTGTATAACAACACCGTTGCCGGTATAATTGGGTGTGCCGCCGGATTTCCACAGGTTCAAAACCCTGTAAACAGGAGTTTTGTATGGGTTGGCGTGGTTGGCAACAAGGATTTTAATTATCTGGAACTGGTAAACCTCAACCGTCAGTTAAAGGCAAACCGGTGGAAAAGTAATTTGTTAACCTTCGATGGTAAACACGAGTGGCCTCCCGTATCGGTTATGGATGATGCCATGGGAGTGATGCTGGGCAACATACATAAAAGCCGCTTTCAAATCGATGATAAAGGAACCCCAACTGCCATGGAAAACAAAGAGGTGGAACAGCAGCGTATTCTTGCCCGTGCCATGGAAGAAAAAGATACTGTTTGGTGGAGTAAAGAAATGGCTTTGTTGAAATCGCAGGCAAAAACGGCGAGAAGCCATAGCAAGCAGATGATGAATGAGCGGCTGATAAGTTATTTGAGCATGTTGTCGTATATTTATACGCAACGAGCTATCAACAGTCACAACATCAATCAGGCCGGAAAGTACCTTAAAATTTACGAGCTTGCCGACTACGACAATAAAGACCGCTATTTTTTTAAAGCTGTTTGGTATGCTATGCAAAATAAAAATCAAAAAGCCTTAAATATGCTTCAAAAGGCAGCAGACCTGGGATTTGATGACCCGGCACAAATACAAAAGCAACTGGCTTTGGATGCGATTAAAAAACTGCCGAAATTTGATAAAATTATGCAGGAGGTGCGTGCCAATTGAAAAAGGAATTTCTGATGCAGATAATGGTAAATTAAATCCTCATTCAAAAGCAAGGCAGGTTTATGAAAAATGGTTATCAGATCAAATGGACTGACCATGCTCTAAATGAATTAAAGGAAACATTTGAATATATTGAAAACAATTGGACAGAAAGAGAATTACAGAAGTTAGCCGAAGAAATTGAAAAAACTATTTTCCTGATTTCAAACAACCCTGATTTATTTCCTGTAGCAGAATACATGCAGATATGAAAAGCGGTAGTGAAAAAACTCAATACCTTATATTATCTAAAAGAGATGATAATATTATTGAAATATTGTCTTTCTTTTCAAACAGGCAAAGTCCGAAAAAAAGAAAACTTTAAACAAATTCTATATAAAATCAGCTCACAGTTTGCAACTGTGAGCTAAAGTATTTCCTTATCTCTGAAAGTTTAATTCTCTGCAAGTTCACTCACCGTTTGCAACTGTGAGCCGGTTTTTTAATGGATAACCTTCTTCAACCAAACTTTTCCCAAAAACAAAACATGGTACATTGAAGGTACAATAATTAAGGTAAGGAAAGTGGCAAAGCTAAGGCCGAAGATTACGGTCCAGCTAAGAGGCCCCCAAAATACGGAGTTATCGCCACCCCAGTAAATATCTGGGTTAAAATGATTTAAAAACGAAATGAAGTCGATGTTAAATCCGGTAGCCAACGGAATAAGCCCTAAAATAGTGGTAATGGCCGTAAGCAATACCGGACGGAGCCTTGTTTTACCTGCTTGTACTACGCAGCTTATGGCTTCGGCAACAGGCAGGTCATCCTTATCATTTAGCCCGAGTTCTTTTTTGCGGCGCTGTTTTACCAGTCCGATATAGTCGATTAAAACAATGGCGTTGTTAACCACCACTCCGGCCAGCGAAACAATGCCAATCCCCGTCATAATTACAATAAAATCCATGTGAAATGTTGCCAGGCCCCCAAACACACCAATGGTACTTAGCACAACACTAAACATAATAATGGAGGGTTTAACCACCGAATTAAACTGCGAAACCAAAATAATCATTATCAAGGCCAGAGCAATAAGCAAAGCGGTAAACAAAAACGCCGAAGCATCTTTTTGTTTTTGTTGCTCGCCGGTAAAGGCGTAGTTATATCCTGCCGGCATGGTAAAGCCTGCAAGCACATCCTTTATTTGTGCATTGATTTCGTTGGCATTGTAACCTTTAATAACATTTGAATAAACGGTTACAATACGTTTTCGGTCGATGCGTTTAATTGAGCCATAGGTTGAACTGTAATCGAAATTGGCCACGGCCGAAATGGGAACCTGTACTATTTTTCCGGTGGCCTGACTTCGGAAAGTGATACGTTGATTCATCAGGGTTGGAATATTGTACCGATACTTATCATCAAGTTTTATACGTATTTTATATTCGTCTTCGCCCTGTTTAAAGTCTGACACCTCTTTGCCAAACAGAGAGGTTCTGATGGCATCGCCAATTTGCCCTGTTGAAAGGCCAAACCGCCGGGCTTTTTCACGGTCGATTTTTACCAATAACTCGGGCTTGTCGGGATTCAGGTCGATTTGAAGCCCCTCAATACCGGGGATATTTGCCCTGTTAATTACCGAGCGCATGGTATCACTTAAATAAAGCAGTGTTTTAAAATCTTTTCCGCTGATTTCAATGTTAACCGGTTTTCCGGCGGGAGGGCCTTCGCGTTGTTGCTCCAGCGAAATATCCACACCGGGATATTTTCCAATCAAAGCTTTTGAAAACTGTTTCATAATATCAACGGTACTTACCCCATGCCGATCTTTAAAATCAACAAAGTTGACAGTGATAATTCCTTTGTTCGATCCGCCACCCCTGCCCGAAAAGCCTTCATTTTGTCCTACAGCTCCTTTACCGGTAATGGTTAAAATAGATTTTACAATATCCATATTGGGAGCAAGCATGGTATAAACTTCACCCTCCAACACCCGCATGGTACTGTCGGTAACATCAATGTCGGTGCTAATGGGTAATTCGGTAATTACATTAATTAATTTAGGGTCGGAATGCGGAAAGAAATCAACTTTTGGCTTGCTGCCAAAATAGAAAAAGAGCGTAACAACAAGCAGGGCAAAGGTTCCTAAAATAAAATAGAAAGGATTGTACTTGTACAATGCAAATTTAACAAGCCTGAGGTATGCATTTTCAAGCCAGGGCAAAAACGAAATCCGGAACCATGAGGAGATATAACTGAACACGAAATAGTTTAACAGCGTAACCAAAACAGATATTACCATAAGTGTTCCCAGCCAGTTTATCCCGATGAGATAGCTCAATGCAGCAAGCACGGTTAAAATAATGGTTATACGAAAAACAAGTTTTTTGTTGGGCCGGTCGTGCGGGTCTTCTTTTTTGTAAAAATCCACAAAAACCACAGGCACAATTACCAGCGCCACAAACAATGACGAGGTGAGGGTAATGATAAGTGTTTCAGGCAGGTATTTCATAAACTCTCCCATCAAACTTTTCCAAAACAAAAGCGGGAAAAAGGCTGCCAATGTTGTGGCTGTTGACGAAATTATCGGTAGTGCCACCTCTCCAACGGCTTGTTTTGCAGCCTCAAACAGCGGGAAACCCCTATCGACAAACCGGTAGATGTTTTCGGTAACCACAATGGCGTTGTCCACCAGCATTCCCAATGCCAAAATAAGTGCAAACAAAACAATCATATTTATTCGATAATCGAGCAAGCCCATTACCATAAACGACAAAAACATCGACATGGGGATGGCAAATCCCACAAACAGCGAGTTTCGGGTTCCCAGAAAAAAGTATAACACCAGCACCACAAACAAAATACCCATGATAATGCTGTTTTCGAGGTTGGTAAGCTGCTTGCGCACTATCTCGCTTTGGTCGTTGGTATAGGTAATTACCAGGTTATCGGGAATAACATGGGTTTTGTGGGCATTGTCCATTATTTGAAACACCTGGTCGATGGTTGAAAGCAGGTTTTCGCCTCCCTTTTTAACCACTTGCAGCGTTACCACCGGATTTTTGTCAAGACGGGCATAGCTGTCGGGGTCTTTAAAACCAAAATCCACCGAGCCAATATCTTTGAGGTAAACAATGTTACCTTTTTCCGATTTAACAATAATGTTTTCAATTTCGGCAGGATTGGTAAACTCGCCGATAACTCTGACCGACCGTTCGACCTTGCCAATTTTAAGGTTCCCGCCCGAAATGGACATGTTTTCAAACTTAATGGCATTTTCAACATCCTTATAACTCACTTTTAAGTCGGCCATTTTATAAGGATCGAGGTTTACTTTTACCTCTTTTTCGCTGACACCGGTAATGTTAACCTTTGAAACTTCGTAAATGGTTTCAAATTCATCTTTCAGGTCTTCGGCAAAATTTTTCAGCTCCGAAGTGCTAAAATCACCCGAAAGGTTCACATTAATAACAGGAAACTCACTTACGTCGATGTCGTTAACAACAGGGTCGGAGGGAAGGTCGTCGGGGAGGTCGCTTTTTGCTTTATCCACAGCATCCTTAACATCCTGCAACGCACTTTTAATATTTATATTTGTTTGAAACTCAATAAATATGGAAGAGGCATCCTGTGCAGATGACGAGGTCATCTTTTTTATTCCTTTTACCGATTCAATCTCTTTTTCAAGCGGACGGGTTACCAGGTTTTCCATATCCACAGGCGGGTTTCCCGGATAAATGGTTTGAACCATCACCGTAGGAAACTGAATGTCGGGATAAAGTTCTTTCGGCATCTTTATATACGAATAAAGGCCGAAAATAATGGCTATAATAGTGAAAAGATAAACCGTGTTTTTGTTTTTCAACGCCCAGGTTGAAAGCCCGAAATTACGTATTACCTTATCTTTTTGTATATCGTTTTGGTTCATTGTTGCTCAATTTCAGTATTAATATTACAACGACTATTTAATGTTGATGGCCACGCCGTCGGAAACATTGTTGTATCCGTTGGTAATAATGACGGTTCCCTCGGAGAGACCCGATTTAATTTCGGTATTACCTTTGTACGATAATCCTGTGGTTATATACCGTTTGGTAGCTATAAATACTCCCGAATCTTTAACCGCGATGTAAATGTATTTTCCTTTAATGTCTTCGCGTATAAGATACGATGGCACAACAATGGCAGAGTTGGTTTGATAATCTCGCAAATTTAAGGTGGCCATCATATTGGGTTTGATTTTATAGTGGCTGTTTTCAAGGTTAACTTCCACGTCAAAAGTACGGTTGGCAGCATTAATTACGTTACCAATACGGTTGATGGCAGCCTTAATTTTCATACCCGGAAAGGTTGGAAATGTTATCAACACCGAATCGCCTTTTTTAATGGAAGGCAGGTAACGTTCCGAAATTTTAGCCTTTAAGGTTAAGGGCGAAAGGCTTACAATATGAACCAGTCTCATTCCGGGTGTTCCCATTTCGCCAACCTTTTGATATACCTTGTCCACAACACCCGTAAGAGGCGATTTGATAAACGAAAGATCGTACTGCGATTGCAGCGTGTGTAAGCGGCTTTTTAATGAAAAGTATTTGTTTTTTGCCTGGAGGTACTGCAACTCGGAGCCTATTTTTTTTGCCCATAACTCTTTTTGTTTTTCGTAAAGTGTTTTGGCAAGCTTTAAATTAACCTTTACTTCATCAATGTTTTTCTCAATAATAACGGTACTAAGCTTGGCCAGCAGTTGCCCCTTGGTAACCTTGTCGCCCTCTTCAACATAAATATTGGTAATTTGTCCGTTGGTTTGCGGGCTGATGTACGATTCGTTTTTTGCTTCTACCGTACCGGTGGCAAGAAAGTAGTGCTGAAAGGGTTCTTTTTTCAAAGTAAGTGTGTTTACCGAAACAACATTGCCAACAATTTGCGCCTGACCCATTTTGTCAAGTTTTTCTTCGAGGCCGGCTATTTTTTTCTCTATTTGCCTGATCTCTTTTTGATATTGGTTAATTTGTGCTTTAATCTCATCTGCTGATTTAGCATCTTTTTTTGATGAGCACGAAAACAGTGTCAGGCTCACAAACAGGCCAATAAATATTTTTTTTATATTCATAATTGATAATATATGTTAATAATTTTGTAACTAACTATTGTTTATTTGTAATCCGTTTAATCCGATGATCCTCTCTATGAGATAACTATTTTTAAGAATGTTGAATTTATTTGTCATGGTTGTTTTATCTGAAATTTAACATAAATACTTTATCATCTGATTACACGAATTTCACGGATTTACGTTTTTCGCCAGCGAAAAACATCCCATTAATCTGATGACCAATTTTTTGAATAATCATTCGTCTGTATTAATTTACTTGTCATGCGTACTTTGACTTATTAAAGGGTTAATTTTTCATTATGGTTTTCAAAATAGGCACGTCCTTTTTCGGTAACGATGCCATAAACATGGTAAATAAATATTTCGGTAAAAACTTTTGGCGACATCATTTCGTCAATGGTAAACAGCCCCGAATGTATCATGCCTTCGATGCGCATAAGTGTAATCCGGCTGATGATATCGGCATCGAGGTCAGCTCTGAAAAACCCCTCATTAATACCTTTTAAAAGATTTTGCTTTACCGATTCAACAATTTTTTCGCGCTTTACAGTTACATATTTATTGTAAATATCGGGGTAGTATTTTTTCAGGTCGTAAATAAAATTCGGTTTGTAATCGAATATCATTTTTATCTGAATTTTATGATACGCCAGCAACTCGTCCAAGGCATTAAAGTCTTTATTTGAAAGGGGTGAAAAGTTGCTTTGTTTTATTTTAATCTCCTGAGTTACCGCTTCCTGAACCAGTTCTGTTTTGTCGGAAAAGTACTGGTAAAGTGTTTTCTTTGAGATTCCGAGATGCCGTGCAGCATCATCCATGGTAATGCTTTTAATTCCAAAGGATTTGTAAAGGTTGCAAATCTTATGAGCTATTTCCTGTTTTTTCATCACTGTTTAGTTTGCATTTCGGTTAATATGGCTTCCAGTGCTTCGGCAGCTTTTAAAAATCCAACCGATGCATTTACGTATTGGTTTTCGGCAGTAAGATATTGCGAATGGGTATTTAAAATATCGAGGCTTCCGGCCATTCCGTTAATATATTTTTCCTGTGTTTTGTCGTAAATCTTTTTTGCAACAACCCGGTTTTTTTCTTTGTTTTTTAAAACCAGTAAGGCATTTATATAGTTGTTTTTTGCTGTTTTATATTGCAATTGAAGTTGCGTTACCAACTGCTTTTCCATCAAATTTATTTGATCGAAAGCTATTTTAGCCCGCTTTACTTTTGCCCTCCGTTCGCCTCCCGAAAGAATGGGAATGTTCATGGTAACACCCCAAAACGATGAAAAATACCATTTTTCGTCCGAGCTAAAAAAGTTCCATGTGTCGCGTTGTGCATTGGTAGCAGCAACAAGGTTTGCATTGATAGAAGGCCAGTAAGCCGATTTGGCTAAATCAACCTGTAAAGCTGATATTTCCTTTTGTTTAAATAGTGAATTATAATCGGGGCTGTTGCGATAATTAAACTGTTTTTGTAATAAAACACTGTGTTTTTTTATGTCAATTAACCGGTTGATATCATCGGTTAAAATAAGTGTGTCGGTATTTTGTATGCCAAGATAGAACTTTAAAAAAGCTTCGGTAATCCCCAGCTGATTAATAAAATTAGTTTGCGAAGCCTTTAAATTTTCGACCAATAGCTCTAACTGGTCAACATCAGTGTCCTCTGCCAACCCCGCCTTATAAACCTGTTTGGTTTCATTATACAGTTTTTCGGTTGTATTAAGTGTGCTGTCAATAATACGTAATGCTTCGCGGGTAGCCAGAACATTGTAATACGATTCGGCTACCTGTTTTTTTAATGCTACTTTATTTTTAAAAAAATCAACATTGGTTTTTTCGAAAAAGGTACGAGCAGCCTTTAATCCGATAAGATATTCGCCCGAAAAAATTAATTGGGTAATGCTGCCGTTAACGTTAGCGTTATAGCGTGTACCAAATTGAATTTCCACATCCTTTCCCGGTTGGCCGACAAACTCACCGGGCAATAAACTAGTGGGGCGGGCAATGTTGTCTTTATAGCCGATGGTGCCGTTTATTTGCGGAAATCCATAAGCCATACGCTCCTTTACCTGCTGTTTGGCAGCCTCTATGTCTTTTTCGGAGCTAAGCAGGCTGTAGTTATGACTCATGGCAAAGTCGATGGCCTCCTGCAACGAAAACCTATTTTTTTGTTGAGCCGACAGCTGTTGAACCCAGGCTAACAGCACAACAATTAGAATGATTTTATAATGTTTCACCGTTTTTAAATTTTGTAGTTATAAAACTTTGGATTTTATTTTTCAAGACGCAAAAATAATTAAAAAATCACACAGGAAACGTTTTATGTAAAAATAGTTTCCAGAGTATTATGGTTGTTTATAATCACAGATCGCTTTTTGCTCCGGGGTTTAGCCCGGAGCCATTTAAGATTGCTTTTTGCTCCGGGCTAAACGTTACAAGGCGGGTCAACAGACACACGAGTGTATATTTAATGATTGCTTTTTGCTCCGGGCTAAACCCCGGAGCAGATAGAAAATAACATTTTTATTGTAAAAGTATTATATCTTCCGGATTGCCCGTCCTAACGTGTTGTTTGGCACGCCCGCCTGAACGAATTCATTCGGGCAGGCTCGACTGAATGACGTAGTCGGAAAGGAAGATTAGGATGCGCCGTTTAAATATGTGGCGTTAGGTAACCTACCTGCCGGAAAGGCAGGTTTCACCGCGTTAAATTTTCAATTTAATCATAATGAAATCTACATTTAGCTATCAATATTTCATCGTCACGAACAGTATAAATTAGTCTGTGCCCATTGTCAATTCTTCGGGATCAGAATCCCTTGTATTTATGTTTTAACGGCTCAGGTTTGCCAAGACCTGTAAATGGTGTCCGGAAAATGTCTTTTAACAAGTCATTTATTTTTCCAAATTGGGGCTAACATGGTGGTATCTTCACTATTTCATTAAAACAAATTCGTAGGTAATGGTTCCGCGTTGTTGGCCGGGAGCGGTGGGATCTTGAGCAAATGTAGAGTTTAAGGCTGCCTCAACAGCAATCTTTCGCAGGCTGTTATCCAGTACGGTTGTTCCCTTTGGATTAACCTGTGCGCGGATAACTTTTCCGCCGGGGTTTACCCAAATAGAAACCACCACAGTACCTGTTTCGGTAAATTTAGCGGTAGGTTTTTCAAGGTATTTGGCACCTCTGCCACCAAGACTAAAGGCAACACCATTCCCCTGTCCGCCTTGTCCGTCGTAGCGATTAGAATCCTTGTAGCCATGGGGCTTACCCTGATCGCCTCCACCGGTTGTGTTTCCCTGACTTTGCCCGGTTTTGTTTTTTGAGCTTCCCTTAAACAAAGCACGCTGATTTATAACCGGTTTGGGTTTTTCCTTGGGTTTTTCCTGTAACAGAGGGGCTGTTTCGGTATTGGAGACAACGGTATCTTTTGTTTTTGGTTTCTCTTCCTTTTTGGGAGGAGTTTTAACTTTTTTTTCAACCTTGGGCTTTTTGGGTTTGGGTTTTGTCTTTTTTTCCAAAGCGGGAGCCTTTTCGATATCTTGTGTCAGGTTATCTTCTTTTTGCTTTTGTTCTACCGGCTTGGGTTTGGGTTTGGGAGGAGTTGGCTTGGCTTTTTTTGGTACAACGGGCTTTGCTTTAGGAGGGGGATTGTCCTTTTGAATGGTTCCTTTGCCGGTTTGGTCGTAACCAAAGTTTACCTCTACACCTTCTTCTCCGGGCAATGGCAATGGAGTGCGCAAGGCAAGAAACAACAAGGCTATTATTAACAGCATATGGAATATGATGGTTCCAATGAGGCCTTTACGTTGATCTTTGGTTAGTTTTTTCATCGGTTCTATAATTTTGTAACTGCTTAAATTACATCTTATGTAATGTTTTAACGTGCAGGCTTGGTGGCCAAAATTACTTTATGCTTTGTTTTGTGTTTTTTATTGATGGTGTTAACGGCATCAATAACTTTTACAATATCCTGAACAGGGACTGTTTTGTCAGCTCGTAAAACCACCGATGCTTCATGCTCACTGCGTATTTTGCTATAAATTGCATTTTCCAGATTTGAAGGTTTAACCTTCCGCTCTTCGAGATAAAAGTTTCGGCTTTTATTAATATAAACCGTGATGGTTTGTTTCGACATGGTTTTGCTGCTGCTGTTGGGCAGCAATAACTTTATGGCATTGGGCGCCACCAACGTAGAGGTTAACATAAAAAAGATAAGCAGCAGAAACACCAAATCCGACATGGAAGCCGTGCTGAATCCGGGGTCTCGTTTATTTCGCATCTGTATTGCCATAACCTTACTTTCTAAATTATTTTGTTAATAAAATGGGGACTGTTGAAATCAACCGGCCGGCTCGTGTAGCACATCCATAAATTCGGTGGCTGTAATTTCAAGTTTATACACTACCTTTTCAATTTTTGCCACAAGAATGTTATAGAAAATATAGGCAGTAATACCTACTACTAATCCGCCAACAGTGGTTATCATAGCCTGATAAATACCCTGCGAAAGCAACTCAATATTAATGTTGTTACCGGCCATCGACATATCGTAAAAGGCTCTTATCATTCCAATTACCGTTCCCAGAAAACCGAGCATTGGAGCGGCACCGGCAATGGTAGCCAACCCGGCAACATTTTTCTCCAGTCTCGAAATTTCAAGCTTTCCCACATTTTCAATGGCAGCATTTATATCGTTTAAAGGTTTTCCAATCCGCGATAACCCTTTGTCAATCATTCTGCCAATGGGTGAGTTGTTGCTAACGCAAAGTGCCTTTGCCGATTCCAGTTTCCCCTCTTTTATAAATTTACTAATGTTATTCATAAAACCCTTGTCCTCTTTCGAGGCTTTTGAAATTACGAAATACCGCTCAATAAATATGTAAACTGTAATAACCGACAACAGGCCTAAAATTGCCATTATCCATCCGCCTTTTATTACCAAATCGATAATGGGAAGGGTAATTTCTTTTTCGGTTCCCGTTACAAGAACTTGCGATGCAGCTTGCTGCGCCTGAAGGATAATTCCTGAAATCATAGCTTTTTGCTTTTTGTTTTGAGGTTGTAAATTTACGACAACTATCGTGCAAAGTTTAGTTGCCCTGATAGTTTTTAAACATTTTGCTGTTAAATATAACTTATTTTTGCTGAGTTTATTTTATTTGTTGCAAAATGAAAAAACAAAATTTGTATATCCGCAATCACTAATAATTCAATATAATTGCTTATCTTTGAAGAAAATAAAGATTATGAATATATTTAATTTTACAGCACATTTTAATAGCGAAGAATCTTGCAG
>JALVAQ010000060.1 GCA_027011095.1 Bacteroidales bacterium | reverse complement strand
GGATATTTAGTTCTTGATAAGATGCTCTAAAAGAATAAATTATATCTAAAATTCAATTGTAATTTTTGTTCCAAAAAAATAATTATTACTTCTTCATGCCTTTGGCATGAAGAAGAACCATAATTTGTTAAATTCGTGTAGTTCGTTGACAAAAACCAACGAATTACACGAATTACACGAAATCTATCACGCCGCAGGCATGATAGATTTCATATTATTGCAATGGAATATCTTTTTTAATAGAAAGTATTATTTAACATAAAACCCTGCTGCAATAAAATATTCAGTGTCAGGTATTTTGGATACGTATGCAATTTTTGTTTCTTCTTTGCCCGTTGCGGGGTTGTTCCAAAAATATTGGTAATATCCCGAGCCATCGTTTTTTGCAATGTCAATCATGTCTCTGATAATGTAGGCGCCATGGGTATCTTGTAAATCGTAATCATTTTGTCCCTGATGAGAGGCATCAGCGCCATGGGCTATATTGATACCATCGAAATCGTTGATGAAGAAATAGCCTGAGCCGTCATCAAAAAAGCGAATATGATCCAGAAAATCTCTACAGAAAGCAATTTGTTCTTCTGTGGTGGTGTAAATGTTTTTAAATATTCCGTCAATACCATTCGACATGGTACTGGTAACTTCCATTAAAACAATTTTTTGTGCGTCTATCGGGTCGTAATAATTTTCAGGTGGATCGCCATAAAATCCGGTACCTATAAACCATTGCGCCGATGGAATATTAGTAACAAAACTAAGCTTACGCTCTTTTTCCTGGGTAGCCGGATTCAGTTTGTAATATTCAACAAACCCCGAGCCGGAATAGCGAACGGTTTCAACAATTTCTTTGATAAAGTATTTGCCGTTTTGATCCTGTGCGCCTGCCCGTGAAGTGCCAATCAGGTCGTGGTTAATATGAGCCACACACCAGGCAAAACTGTCGAGGGTTTCAACGAAAAAATAACCTGATTTGTCGCTGTAAAATCTGGCAGCATCAACAAAAGCCTGGCTGAATTTTGCACGATTTGTACTATCGGATATGAGGTCGGAAAAAACCGTTTCAAACCCTGTTGCCACATTGGTAGTGTTGGTTTGAACAATGGTTTTGTCGAGGGTGTATTGTGATACCTGAATTGAAGGTGCAGGACACTCATCACAGCTACACGAATAGAAAAAATTTAATCCTGCTATTGTAAGGATTAGAAAGGTTAAGGTACTTTTTGTCTTCATAATTTTGTTTTTAAGGATTTGGATGTATTAAAATAATGATATGAGATAAAATTAAATAGATGTTAATAGAATCACAAATATTTAGCATAAATTATATTAATTTATAGTGATTCTAAGGTTTTTTTTGTTTTTGTGGGCAAAGTGCCCCCTCTTGGTATAGTTATTTGCTAAACAGCGTTGGCTTGAATTGCATTTTTTTACGTTATGGGATATCTTTTTTTCGGAATTTTTTAGGGCTTTATGTTTTAGTAATTTTCTATAATCAAAATCATTACCATATCGCCATTCAGTTGGTTAAAAAGTTTACTTTTGCATCCATTACAAAACAGAAAAAAACTAAAATAATGGCAACCATAAACGAATTAAAAGAGATTGCTTCGCAGGTAAGACGCGATATTATACGAATGGTTCATGGCGCGGCATCCGGGCATCCGGGTGGCTCGCTGAGTGCTGCCGACTATCTCGTAGCACTTTATTTTGAAAGTATGCAACACACGCCCGTGCCTTTCGATATGGATGGAATTGATCAGGATATTTTTATTCTTTCAAACGGCCATATCAGCCCTGCTTACTACAGTGTTTTGGCTCGAAGCGGTTACTTTCCGGTTTCCGAACTTGCCACCTTTAGGCAGCTGCACACAAGGCTTCAGGGGCATCCTGCAACCATGGAAAAACTGCCCGGTATCCGCATTGCAAGCGGCTCGTTGGGACAGGGGCTGTCAGTCGCTATTGGCGTTTGCAGAGCAAAAAAAATTAATGGCGATAACAAACTGGTTTATTGTTTGATGGGTGATGGCGAACTGGATGAAGGCCAGCCATGGGAAGCAATGGCGTACTGCGGGGGTAATAAGGTGGATAACATTATTGCTGCCGTTGACTACAACCACAAACAAATTGATGGTGATACCGATGATGTGATGCCTTTGTTGGATTTAAAAGCTAAAATTTCGGCCTTTGGCTGGGATGTGCTTGAATGCAATGGTAATGATATGGAAGAGGTGGTATCTACACTGCAAATTGCTAAAGAACATACCGGAAATCAAAAGCCGGTAATGATATTATTACATACCCAAATGGGAATGGGTGTTGATTTTATGATGGGAACCCATAAGTGGCATGGTGCCGCTCCATCCGACGAACAGGCGGAAAAGGCGCTTGCACAGCTTAAGGAAACATTGGGCGATTATTAGTCATAGCAAATACAATACGATGAAATATAAAGTTTTAAATTACAAAGATACACGCTCCGGATTTGGTGAGGGGCTTTTTGAACTGGGACAGGAAAACGAAAAGGTGGTAGCCTTATGTGCCGACCTGATTGGCTCCTTAAAAATGAATGCTTTTGCCGAAACCTTTCCCGATAGATTTTTTCAGGTGGGTATTGCCGAAGCCAATATGATTGGCATGGCGGCAGGCCTTACCATCGGAGGTAAAATTCCGTTTACCGGAACCTTTGCAAATTTTTCAACCAGCAGGGTTTACGATCAAATTCGCCAGGCGGTGGCTTATTCGGGTAAGAATGTAAAAATCTGTGCCTCCCATGCCGGTATCACCCTCGGTGAAGACGGCGCTACCCACCAGGTGCTCGAAGATATTGCCATGATGAAAGCCCTTCCGGGTATGACGGTTATTAATCCCTGCGATTTTAACCAGACCAAACAGGCCACCAAAGCCATTGCTGATTACGAAGGTCCTGTTTATCTGCGTTTTGGCAGGCCTAAAGTGGCTACTTTTATTCCTTACGATATGCCCTTTGAAATTGGTAAAGCCATTGTATTAAAAGAGGGAGCCGATGTTACCTTAATTGCCACAGGCCATTTGGTTTGGGAAGCGCTTAATGCTGCCGATATGTTGGAAGAAAAGGGAATCAATGCTGAGGTTGTTAATATTCATACTATTAAGCCGCTGGATGATGTGGCTGTTTTGAAATCGGTTAATAAGACCGGTTGCGTGGTTACTGCCGAAGAGCATAATGTGCTGGGTGGCCTCGGCGAAAGTATTTCGGGATTGTTGGCTCGCACCATGCCGGTTCCCGTGGAGATGGTGGCTGTAAACGATGCCTTTGGGCAAAGTGGTAAGCCCGATGAGCTGATGGAACTATACGGCCTTAAAGACAAAAATATTGTTGAAGCAGCCCAAAAAGTTATTGCACGTAAGTGACGGATGTTGGATAGGTGGATTGTAGCATTGTTGGATTGTCTGCCCATGCTCGACAGTGTCATTCAGGCGAGCGTTCCGGACGGTACGTTTAGGCGGGTTGAATTGCAGGAGTATTGCTTCTTCCCTGGGGTTTAGCCCGGGGAACACAAAAGGTTGATGGATAGATGGCTCAATTGTTGCATTGTTAAATTGATATACTGTTTCCGTGAGGTTGAGTTGATAGAAATTTAATTGAGCAAAAAACTTTTCCCCTACTCTTTATTCCTCGGATGAAATTTAAGAATCGCTTTTCTCAGGTCTTCCCTGTTTAGGTGGGTATAAATTTCGGTGGTGATAATGGAGGCATGGCCAAGCAAATCCTGTACTGCCCGCAAATCCGCTCCGTTTTGAACCAAATGGGTGGCAAAGGAGTGCCTGAAAGTGTGCGGGCTGATACTTTTCCGGATGCCGGCCTTTTCAACAAGATTTTTAATCATAATAAAAATCATTTGCCTGCTAAGTTTTCTTCCTCTTCGGTTTAAAAACAAAATATCTTCACTCCCCTTAACCGGCTCAATTTTAACACGGTCGTATTGCAAGTAAAGTAAGATGCTTTTTTTAGCCTCTTCTCCCAAGGGGACCAGACGCTGTTTGTTGCCTTTTCCGGTAACCGAAACAATACCTTCGTTAAAAAACAGCTCCGAAAGCTTAAGATTTACCAGCTCCGATACCCGCAGGCCACATCCGTACAATGTTTCTATAATTGCCCGATTGCGTGTACCTTCGGGTAGCGAAAGGTCGATGGTTTTAAGTATTTTGTCAATATCTTCAACATCCAAAACATCCGGAAGTTTTCTGCCCAGTTTGGGCGATTCTAACAATTCGGAGGGGTCGGTTTCAATGCTGTTTTCCAAATCAAGGTATTTAAAAAATGCTCTGATTCCCGAAATTATTCTGGCCTGCGAATAGGTTCCCAGTCCCAGTTCATTTACAAAAGCAATAAAATCTTTTAAATCTTCGTAGGTTACTTTTTTCAGGCTCTTCCCCTCTTTTTTAACATTTAAAAAATCGAAAAGCAACGAAACATCATGCATGTATGCTGCTAACGTGTTCTCCGACAGGCCTCTTTCAAGTTGAAGATAGGTTTTAAATCCTTTTTGAAAGGGGAGGTAATTCATTTTGATTGTTATTTGTACAGAGGTTTAAATAATCTTAATTTTTATGCAAAAATGGGAAAGATAAATATAATGGATTATTTTTGTTAGCAGATGAAAATCCTGTTTATTATAAAGTACATAATTTCAAACACTTAACATAAAAAAGAATACAATGATTGATTTTTCGTTAACAAAAGAGCAGTTAGAACTGCAAGAAAAGGTGCGCGACTTTGCACAAAGAGAAATGATTCCCAATGCCAGAAAATATGATGAATCGGCAGAATTTCCCTGGGAAGTGGTTAAAAAAGCTTATGATGAAGGCTTAATGAACGGCCCTGTTGCCAAAGAACTCGGCGGCCACGGACATAATATCTTCGAAAGTGCCTTATCTTCGGAAGAGCTTGGCGCCGGTTGTGTAGGAATCGGAATCTGTATGGATGCCAATACATTGGCTTTAACCCCTTTGTTGTTAGGTGCCAGTGATGAGCAAAAGAAACGTTTCTTTGGTGAGATTATTGAGAAAAAAGGAGTAGCTGCTTATGCATTGACCGAACCGAACGCCGGTTCTGATGTTGCAGGAATTAAAACTACTGCTATTTTAAAAGGCGACAAATATGTGATGAACGGCCATAAACGTTTTATCACCAACGGAGGTGTTTCGGAGTTTATTACCGTTTTTGCTTTGGTTGACCCGGAAAGAGGCGCCCGCAGTCTGTCGGCTTTTGTGGTTCCCACCAACTCTCCCGGCGTAAAAATTGTTTCCAATCTTAGTAAGATGGGACAGCGTGCCAGTATGCAGACCGAATTTATTTTTGAAGATGTAGAAGTGCCTAAAGAAAACCTCATTGGTGGCGAAGGACAGGGGTTTGTGCTTGCCATGAAAACTTTTGAGCGTACCCGTACAGGTGTGGCTGCCTTAAGTGTAGGTAATGCAAGGGCTGCTTACGAAACTGCCCGCGACTGGGGTAAAAACCGTATTCAGTTCGGAAAGCCTGTCACCGCTAACCAGGGTGTAAGCTTTATGCTTGCCGATATGGCCACCGAAATTGAAGCTGCCCGTTTGGTTACCTGGTACTCGGCATGGATGTATGATACCGGTAACAAACAAAAAAATATGCTTTCGGCCATGGCTAAACTGTACGCTTCGGATGTGGCCATGAAAGTAACTACCGATGCTGTTCAGGTGATGGCCGGAGAAGGCTACTCAACCGATTTCCTTGTGGAAAAGATGATGCGCGATGCCAAACTTTGCCAAATTTACGAAGGAACCAACCAGGTTCAGCGTTTGGTTATTGGTAAAAGTATCTTGAAATAATAAAATCAGATTTTTTTTAAAGTTCCTGTTTAAGCTTTAACCTGATTAATTTACAAATTTGTCTGAATACTCATTTATCCCCGTCCTTTAGGGCGGGGATAAATGTTGCATAAAAATTCGGCTTTAGCCATTAATTTTTTATGATTAATGGCTAAAGCCTTCGGAATATTGATTTTTGTAGCCCCCACCCTAAAGGACAGGGCAAAGGACGGGGCAAAAAGAATAACAGCTAATGAATTATCAAGGTTAAATTAATAAACAGCCTTCGTTTTATTGCGAAGGCTGTTTTTTGTTTTATAGCCTCTTATCTTATTCAAATAAAAAAAGCCCTGTCCAAACGGAAGGGCTTTTTTAATACGGTAAAAAACTTTTACAGACTAATCGTCCTGAGTTTTTCGGGTATAATGTTTTTTGTATTTGTTCATAAACTTGTCCACACGACCGGCAGTATCCACAAGTTTCATCTTACCTGTGAAGAAAGGGTGTGATTTGTGCGAAATTTCAAGTTTTACCAAAGGATACTCATTGCCGTCTTCCCAAACGATGGTGTCTTTGGTGTTTACTGTTGACTTGGTAATGAAAGCATAGTCGTTCGACATATCTTTAAAAACTACCAGTCTGTAATTGGTTGGGTGGATATCTTTCTTCATTTCTTCTGTGTTTTTCGATGCTTTATTTAAAGGGGTGCAAAAATATTAACATTCAGCTTAATATCCTAACATTTTTTCAATATTTTGAATATAAATTTTTTTAATGGGTGGCGATGTCATGTAAGTTACCCTTATAACTCTGTTAATCAATTGATAATAGAAACTTTAGAGTATCCACTCCGTCGGCATAATCCCACAATTCGGGCGATTGTGTTTGTCCGAAAGGAACGCTGTTTCGTACAAATCCGCTGTTGGAAGCCACACATTGTATCTTGTCGTGATTTACCAAAAGCTCATTTTTAAGGCTGTCAGCATTTTGATAATAAGAAAAATGAAGTACGCTTACCGGCGATGCAAAACTGTTACTTTCGGTCAACAACGAATTGCCGGTGTCAAAATGTTCCGTGCCATTAATCATAAAGATGGCTTTGTTGTATTCGTAATTATTAAAATATTTGTTGTTGTCGGCAATTTCCTTTCGGGCGGACAGTACATCCATCAGCGGAATAAAATCGTACCCTGCCGGCACAAACAATTTTGCCACATTACGACATCCCAGTCCGTAATATAAAAAGATGTCATCGGCCAGCGCATTAAGTTCCTTTTCAGTTTCGTTTCCGGTAAGTACAGCAACGCCATTTCTGTTTCGGCGAATGATATTGGGGTATTTCCCAAAATAGTAATCGAAGTAACGCGACGAATTGTTGCTTCCCGTGGCAATAACCGCATCAAAATGCTTTAACTGCCCATCGGTAAATTCAATACGCTCTTTAAATCCGGGTTCTATTTCCGTTAGTATATCGGCAATGGCAGGCATCAATTTGTCATCATCCGATGAAAGTTTGGCAATAATTTTATGTCCTGAAATAAGAACACTCAAAAAATCGTGAAATCCCACTGCCGGTACATTTCCTGCCATGATTACCGCTACTGTTCGAGTGGTGCAGGTTTTATTAAAGTCATCCCGGTAATCGGTTGTCCATTTTTCAAGCTTTTCAGGTTTAAGGCTTTCCCCCAGCGATACCAGCGCATTGCTTACAAATTCTGGTGTAAACCAACCGTTTTGTTGGTGAGATGTGTTGATAAGCGTGGCTAAAGCAACTGCCTTATCACGAAGTTGGGCATCAGAAATAGTGTCAATTTGAGCTTTGTTGTTTATCCCCGACAGAATCTCTCCGAGTTTTGCAAAAGCCTCTGTTCTTTTTTCAATGGTGTGCATCAATAAAAATTTTTGCAAAGGTAGGTTTTATTCTTTTCTGAGTAGGGAGATCAAACTGTTAATAGATTGTTTGATTTTCGTACATTATCCTTTGCCGGCGTTGGCAAGTCGTACTCTTTTAAGATTTTTAGTTGTGGCATTGACTTGTGCTAATTGCAAATATGGATGGCTTTTGGGCTGTATTTTTATCTTTCGCTCCGTTAGCTTTGATAATTATCGGAAGAGCTATCGGGATTTTTATCTTGGCCCTAAGAACCTGTCGCCGTTAAAATGTATCATGTGTTCAGGAAATTCCATAATCCAAACTTCTGTATCCCATGCAATTTCGGTAGTGTGTTTTTTAAATTCTGATATATCAGGGAAAGCGGTAACATATATTTTATCTGCATCACAATCTTTTAAAAACTCTTCCAATTCAACAATTCTTTTTGGTGACATTGGGCCATGAGAAGTAACTGCTTCAATTAAATACAACCAGTTTTTACGTTCATCAAAAATTACCACATCGGGTAATTTACTATGTTCTGTAATTGGAATACCAATATTTTCCAATTTTTCTTTTTCAACGTGTAAGGCTTTATTTTCCGTATCTCCCAAATACAAAAGAATTGAACCTTGTGCAAATCTTGATGCAAATTCTTCAACTACAGCTGCCTGCACCTCGTTATGTTTCCCGGGAGAAAGGTGAAGTACTGTTCCGTTTGCAAGTTTTATAGGAACACGAGACATTTCCCGCTCTTTGCCGTATCTTTCTTTTAACTCACCAATTTCAGATTTGAATTTCTTTACTGCTTTTTTCCAGTTCTTAGTTTTATATGTTTTTATTGTTTCTAAAGCCAATCTTGAAATTGCATAATGTGCTTTGGGGCTATTAACCGGCAAGTCCGGAATGTCAGGATTGTAATCTGCAATTCCGGCATGAACAAATTGATGAAGTACTTGTCTTCTAAAAGTTTCTCTTGTGTTTGGGGCATATCCTTTTCGGTAATTCTTAAAAATAAAAGGCATAATGCCTTTTGAAATACCATGACTTTGTTTAAATGCTTTTGCCCAGCTATCTTTTTCTTTGATATTACATAATGCTAAAAGAGTATAACCTGAAATTTCATTTTGTTGAGCATCAGGCAACCCCAACTCTTTTAAAATTGCTTGTGCTTCCTGTATTTTTGACATCTGTTTTCTTTTCTAAAAGTACTGTATTGATAATATTATCAATCGATTGTTTATCATAATCATTTAGCTCTTTAACTTTTTGGCCAATATTTTTTATTTCATTTAATGGTGGCATTTTTATTTGTTTTAATTCTGATGCTCCCACCTGCGTATTCCCATTAAAGGTTCTAAAATAAGTATCGAATAAACTGCTGCTATATAATGCTGAAATACCCCAAATTTCATTTTCTAACATATCCCCGTCAGGTCTGTGTATATAATTAACGTGATTTTCAACACCTATCATTTCAGTTTCAATGTTTGAACAAAAATAAGGACAACAAACTAATCTGCTCTTATCATCTTTTGAGCTAAAACGTCTTAAAAAAATATAGTTCTTATTCTTCAATAAAACCTTTCTTGACGCTTCTGAGTTTTCAATCAACCCCGGCTTATTACCTTTTTGTAATGGATAGGCAAATTCCATGGGTTTTACATTATGAAGCCAAATTAAAGGTGAAATAATTCCATTAATTTGACCGTCTTTTTTTAAAAAATTTCTATTTCTGAAAGCAACAACAGGTCCTGTTGAAATTTTAATGTTAAAATCGTTTAAAGTATTATGCCAGCCTTTAAAGATTTTAATTGTGTTAAATTCATTTGGGTTAGATGGAATAAATAGAATTTTGTCTTGTGAATTCGTATCAATTAAATCTTCTGTGTCATATAGATATTCAATGGCATTTTGAATATCTTTATCGCTTTCAGAAACTGTAATTTGTATATTTGAGTTATGGTTTTTAGATGCTCGAATAATGATGTTTTCTTGTAAAACATTATCGTTCTTGAACATTTTATTTCGCGAATGAAAGATGTGTATGTTCGATATGCTAACCTCCTTAAAAAATGACTGTCTAAATGCTTTAAAATAGTTACCTGCTGCAAAACTTCTTGGTGTAATAAAAATTAATTCTCCGTCCGGTTTCAAAAGCTTAGCAGACAATCCCATAAAAATAGAATAAATATTAGGTTGTCCGTAAACCAATTCTTTTGCAACTATAGCCCTTTTATCAGATTTTGATATTTTGAAATATGGTGGATTTGAGACTATATAGTCGTACTTTTTGGTTTTTTTAGTGTTAAAAAGAGAATTTTGATAAAACGCAACTGAATTATCGACAATAAAATCTGTTACGTTTAGCAAAGAAGAAAATCCTATTTTTCTATGTTCAAGCCATTTCTTTAAAAATTCAACAACTTTTTTAGTTTCAGTTAAAATTGTTTTATCTGTTTCATATAAAGTAAGTTCAATTTCCTGTATGTTGTTCTCCTGAACTAATTTTTCGATTAACGAACATGATAAGATTGCCGTTCCGCAGCCGGGGTCAAGTATTGAAATCTTTGTTGCCTTTGGTTTAGCCAGGTTTCCCATAAAATCAGAAATACTCTTTGGGGTAAAGTATTGACCATTTTCTTTTTTATGTTTTTCAGATGTAGAATTAGCATAAGATAGCCCGATATATTCAGCATATTTTGAAGGAAGTTTATATTTTTCTATCAAATTTATCATTCTACAAAGTTAATAATTTCTATCGTGGGGAACAAAGAATAGCTCTTTTGGTTTTTAACAATATTTATCAAGTGCCTAAATAATTTAGTTAGAGCTAAAAGTGCTATTTGTGCATTGGCCTTTTCTCTAAATGTTTTATTATAGCAAGATTTTTTTCTTTCATGAAACCTGGTATTGATATATGCAGAAATATCGTATTTTTATCGTCTTGAATATATTGCTATGTATAATCATCGCACGATACGAGGTGTTATAAAGGTTTTCGATTCAATTCAAAACCGGTGGCAAAGCCGCTCCTTTATGAAGCTGCTGGGTACTTTGCTGGTTGTTTTTTATCTGCTTTCGATGTTGATGATTGAGTTGCAACGGATGGGCTTGCTGGGAAGCGGATTTAGTTTTGTGCCGGTAAATCATTTTAAATCCATTGAGCTTGCTTTTACCCTGTTGTTATTTTTTGAGGTGGTTGAACTGGTGCTGTCGCTTGAGAAATCGGTGTCGCAATCCATGCACATTCAGCTGGAAATTTTATCGCTTATTTTGTTACGAAGCGCTTTTAAGGTTGTGGGTGATTTTCCGGAAGTAATTACTATGAATGCCATCAAAGAGGATGTGGTTTTTATGTTTGCCGATGCCTTTGGAGCACTGTTGATATTTTTTGGAGTTTTGGTAATTAAGCGTTTTGAGAAAAGCCTGTCCATTTGTCGTACCGAGGACGGGTTACAAAGTTTTGTGGCCATAAAAAAAATGTTGGCGCTGCTGTTGCTTGTGGTCTTTTTAACAATGATTATTTTGGATGTAGTTTACTTTTTTATGGGTATTCATGTTTTCGACTTTTTCCATTCGTTTTATACCATTCTTATTTTTTCGGATGTGTTGGTTGTATTTATTTCGTTGCGCTATTCCGATTCTTATCTCGTACTCTTCCGCAACTCGGGCTTTGCACTGGGGACTGTAATTATCCGGTTGGCGCTCAATGCCAATGCCCCTTTTAATGCCCTGCTTGGTTTGGTGGCCACCCTTTTTGTTATGGGACTGGTTTATTTTTATAACAAAGCCTATTCCGACGAGATGAAAGATGTGAAGCTTCCGCGTAAGTTTACCAACAAAAGCCGATAGTTTTACCCCTTTTTAATATTGACCTCTTTTTGGCTATTTTTGCTGCAAATTATTTAGAATATGATTGATAAAACAACAATTGATGGTTGGAATGCTGAATTCGGAAACGGTTCGGCAGCAAGCATGCTAACCTGGTTTTTAAAAGAATATAAAGGAAAGATTGCTCTTTCGTCAAGCCTGAGTGTTGAGGATCAGTTATTAACCGAGATGGTTGTAAATATTGATGCTGAAACCAGAATATTTACTTTGGATACCGGCAGGCTTTTTCCGGAGACTTACGATTTGATTGACCGTACGGCCAAAAAATATAATAAGGAGATAGAAGTTTTTTTTCCTGAAGCGGCTGACATTGAAAAAATGGTACACGATAAGGGGATGAATCTCTTTTACAGCAGCATCGAAAACCGTAAACTGTGTTGCAACCTGCGTAAGTTGAAACCGTTGGCGCGAGCCATGAAAGGGCTGGAGGTGTGGATTACCGGTTTAAGGCGCGAACAATCGGTTACGCGGGTCGATATGCAAATGGTTGAGTGGGATGAAAATAATAATTTGCTTAAGTTAAACCCGCTTATCAACTGGACGGAAGAGGAGGTTTGGAAATATGTTAAGGAGCATAACATACCCTACAATCCGCTGCATAAAAAAGGGTTTGTGAGCATTGGATGCCAGCCGTGTACGCGTGCAATACTACCCGGCGAAGACCCTCGTGCAGGCCGATGGTGGTGGGAAGACCCCGATACACGGGAGTGTGGTCTGCATAAGCGGTAGGTTAATACCCGTATTTCTTCCACATTACTTTAAGCTTGTTGCGCATTTCATTTTCGCGTGGATTGTTGCCGGGAACAAACAATTGACTTCCCGATATGGCTTTTGGCATAAACTCAATATCCACAAAGTTGCCCTCATATCCGTGGGCATATTTGTAGTTTTTTCCGTAACCTTGCTGTTCCATCAGTTTGGTGGGCGCATTTCTGAGATGCAAAGGAACAGGCAGGTTTCCGGTTTTTTTAACCAGTTTTTGAGCCTCCTTAATGGCCATATAAGCAGCGTTGCTTTTGGGAGATGTGGCAAGATAAATAGCTGTTTGCGATAAAATTATCCTGCTTTCGGGCCACCCGATTTTGCTGACGGCATCAAAACAGTTGTTGGCAAGCAGCAGTGCATTGGGATTGGCATTGCCAATGTCTTCCGATGCAAGGATGAGCATTCTGCGGGCAATAAATTTGGGGTCTTCGCCGGCTTCAACCATTCTGGCAAGCCAATATACAGCTGCATTGGGGTCGCTGCCTCGTAACGATTTTATAAACGCCGAAACGATGTCGTAGTGCATTTCGCCCTGCTTGTCGTACATTACAAGGTTTTCC
>JALVAQ010000059.1 GCA_027011095.1 Bacteroidales bacterium | reverse complement strand
CTCTTTTTCAACAATAAAATCTAAAAAATAATTAAAGTAGATATTGGGGCTTGTTGACGAGGTAACCGAATTGTACAAAAACTCGGCAAGCTGATAAACCGGCTTTTGTTTTAAGGCCTCCGGAGAAAGCTCAATGCCACACCAGTTTAATATACTTTCAAGGCTTTTTTTACCATCAGCCAAAAACCGGACAGCCATGGTTTCCAGTTCGCTTTCCCTTTTAAGCATTAGCAACCTGTTTTCCAGTATTTCGGTTAAAACCACGCTGTTATCGGGTTGTAACAGGGCTTTAATAACAGCTACCACAAAACGAACCTCAGGTGCACTTGTTAACAACAACGATTCGGAAGAAACCACAGGCACATTGTTTGACAACAGGCTTGAGGCAATTTCAACAGCATCGTTTCCGGTTACTGTAAGTACGCATATATCGCTGTAACTAAATCCTTTATCAAGAAGCGTTTTTACGTATCCATTGATAACTTCAAGCCGCTTTTCGCCATAATCATTTGCGTTTTCGGATGGAATTAATTCCACAGAAACATACCCTCCGCTTTGCTTTTTCGGTGACACCTGCTGCTCGTGTTTGTTATAAATAGTTTTAATCAGTCCTTCGTCTGCCTGTGTTATCAACGAAAAAAAACGATTGTTAAAGTTTACGATTTCAGCATACGACCTGTAATTAACATTCAAATGTTTTTCAATTAACGATTGCTTAATGAGTGTTTCTCTTCTTTCGATGTCGGGCAAATCGGGTTTGCCGTAGAGTTTGGGCAGGCTCGAAAACAGCTCCACCTCTCCGCTTCTGAACCTGTAAATGGCCTGTTTGGCATCGCCCACCAACATATTAAAGTTGTCTGCTGCCAGCGAGTTTTCGATAAGCGGAAGCAAATTATACCACTGCAACACCGATGTATCCTGAAATTCGTCGATTAAAAAGTGGGAATACCTTACGCCAAGACGCTCATATATAAAAGGGGTTGACTGGCCTGCAATGGATTCGCTTATTTTTTTATTAAACTCCGAGATGTGCACTTTGTTGGTTCGTACGGTAAAGTCGTCGAACAGCTGCCTGATTTCCTTAAGAAGGGCAACGGCATACAGTTTTTTGTAAACCAAATTGAGCAACAGGTACTCCCTGCCCTTTTCGTAAACAGTTTTAAACGCCAAAAACAAATCATCTTTAATTGCGTCGATGGCTGCTTTTTCGGCAGGGCTAATTCCGGTGCCATACCATTTATCCTGATGAATGTTTTTTAAAATGGTGGCAGAAGGAGTCAGATTTTTTACCGTAAGTTTTTCTTTATTTCTTGAAAACCAAGCTATAACACTTTTGGATTTACCGGAAAACGAATTGGCAGTCAGCCCGTTTTGCTCAACAAGCTGCAATGCTTCGGCTGCAGTTTTGTTTATCTGTAATTTAAGTTTCTGCCGCTTTACATTGATTAATTTTAAGATTTCCAAAAATCGTTGCAACTCTATTGTTGCCAGTTTTTTAATCTCTTCAAAACCCTCTTCATTGGTTTGTTTATTGATAAACTCTATCAGTGGTTTTTCGGTGTTGTGACTTTTTTCGTCATCAATAAGAGAAAGGACAAACTCAACCATTATTTTGGTTAGTGCCGTATCATCGCCAAGTTTGTAATACAGGTTTTCAATAATATCAGGAACAATGTCATCGCTGTCGATAACCACTTCAAATCCGTGTGGCAGGTTAACATCGGCGGCAAAAGTGCGTATTACACGATGTACAAACGAGTCGATGGTGCTCACGCCAAAATCTTCGTAGTTATGTATCAGGTTGGCAAGCAGCAAGGTGGCGTTTTTTTGCAACATAGGTTTTGAAAAACCGGATTCCAAAAGCAATGCATCAGCCATTGGTGTGTCGGTTTTGCCTTCCGACAGCTCCTGCAAAGTGGCAATGATTCGCTGTTTCATCTCCGCCGCTGCCTTGTTGGTAAAAGTAATGGCAAGTACATGCCGATAGTTTTCGGTATTTTTAAGGGTAAGTTTCAAATACTCTGAAACCAGCGTATGGGTTTTTCCCGATCCGGCAGAAGATTTATATATAACAAGGCTCATCTATGGAAAATAAACAAACTTAACAGTGCTGATGTTGTTGTTTGCAGTAATTTTTATCAGATAGGCTCCTTGCGGAAGGCTCATTTGTTGCATGTCGATTGTTGTTTGATGTAAACCGCTTTTCATCTCCTTAACGGGAGACTGCCAAACAGTTTTTCCCGATAAATTAACAATGCTGATGGCTACCTTGCTTCTATGTTGAAGGTTATACCTTAAAACAGTCTTGGTTTTCACAGGATTGGGATATACAGCAAGATTTGAAAGATAGCTCTGTTTTTCGTTAACACCCAGGGTGCCCCTAATAGAATCGCGATATTCAACTATAATGCCACTCTCTCCAATAAGTTCACGAACCGTCAACAGCGGTACCTTTTGACTGTTTCCAATCCATTTATACTCTGTGTATGAATATGGCAACCCCACTCCGCTTCCCTGCGACACGGAATAAACACTGTCGTATTCGGTAACTTCCGATTTTACCCTGATAACATCAAAAGTGCCATACGGTGTTGTTAAGGTTCCCCAGCCATCAACCGTGTTGTGGCGGTGGCGGTCAACCAACAAATACCCTGTTCCCGGAATGTTCATGCTGGTACCGGAATTTGAGGAGTCGGTATCGGAATAGGTTAATGGAAACTGATAGAGGATATCAGGATTAAAAAAAAGAATCGGAATGGGGGTGTTGTCCATTGTAAAGGACAAACCGGTATTTTTGTACGCACTGTTTGATGATTTATAATAGTAGTAGGGTTGCGAAATACCGGTTCCGGGGAACGAAAAAGTACCGGCCATATTAACCGCAAAATCGGAAATATACTGAAACCATGATCCCCCTGGAATTTCGCCCACACTGACAAAGGTGTCGATACGCTGTTTAAAAGGAATCAAACCGGAATAATCCCAGGTGTAGTTTTCACCCGTTTCGGTTAGGTCGATAATTTCGGGATTGATGCCAAGACTTATCCTAACGGTATCACCTTGTTGGGGCATATCGCTTTTTGTAATGGTTATTTGGCTTGTGGCCGTGGTTGAAATTAACAACACCGTTGCAAATAATAATAAAATGGATTTTTTCATCTGTTTATGGTTTTATGGTTTTTTTAATTTTCTTTTTTTTCGATTGCTGGTAAAAAGCTCGTTAATATTATTGAACTCCTTTTTATACGCAACACCAACGCCTTGTGTATAGGGCGAAATTTTATCGTAATTATTGTAATAATACCACGAGTTTACATTGGAATGATTGTAGGCTTTTAGCAACCATCGTCCGTCTTCGGTAAGTTTATACGTAATATCCACATCGCCCACAATGTTGCTGGCATTGCCTTGCGACCGGTCGTAAGTCATGCCAAAGTTACCACTTATTGAAAGCCGGTCGTTAAAAAGCTGCGTTGAAAGTGCCACTTCAAATTCTTCCTGCGAAACGGCGTCTCCGGGACGGTAGTTTACACCAATATCAAACTTATCGCTCATTTGCGAAAGCATGCTGCTTAACTGATTGGTAAGAATACTGTATCCTGATGTGGCAAGACTTACATTGCCGGCGTTACTAAAACTAAAAGTACCCAGCACCAGCAACGAAATAACCTGTTCGTTTACAATGGCGGCATTGGTGGTATCAAGATTGGCAAAAATCGTTCGTTTCAGGTCGGGGTCGGCATCAGGGATATCAATGGAAAATTTAATGGTGGGATTGAGTAGCTTGTTAGTTAACGAAATATAACAATACACATCAACTTTATTTTTATAAGATGCCGTTGAGTCGATGACCACGCCAAGACTGGATACATTGGTTTTTACTTTGTAAAGGCCTCTGATGTTCAGGTTGGCTCCGGTAGGGTCACCCGTCCATGAAATTTTACCACCTTCAACCAAATCAAACCTTTTGCTTACCAGATTCTTAAAGGTAAAATGAAAATATCCTTTCTTTATTATGTAGTCACCAATCATGCTAAAAGTTCCGGCTGAATTGGCATCTATTTTAAGCAGTCCGTCGCCCTGCGATTCAATTCTCCCCAGTTCGGAAGGAAGATAGATATTTACTTTTGCTTTAGGGTTTACATTAGCATTCAGTTTTATGTCGTAGCCCAGACTTTGCCCGGCAGTTTCAAGTTTTAACTGTTGTTCTTTGGTAACCGGCTTTTTCTCTTTCTTAATCAATGATGAATCCACGGGTGGCGCCACAAACTGTATATATTCGTTATCTGATACATCATAAACATAATCAAGTGGTATATTCAGGTCGGTTCCTTGTACAGTAGTGGCATCGGCATTCAGATGGATAGATCCGGGATCGCCCCATAAATGAATAACCCCTGAGGCAATGGCACTTCCATAATACAATTCGTTCATTTTGCGATTAGTATTAACAAACAAAAGTTTATCAGTTTTAACTTTTATATCGTAGCTGAAATTGCTAAAATAGTCGTGTTTTAATTTACCGGCCACAACCCCTTTATTTCCAAGGGTATCGTAAACAATAATATTATCAAAACTAATTTCGTTTTTCTTAAACTCAAGATAATTTGAAAACGAGTATCTTGTATTCAAATAGTTTACTATCAGGCTGGCTCTGTCCAACTCGGTTTTACCGCTGATTACCGGTTTGGCAAGTGTTCCAGAAATATCAAGATGTCCTTTTCCCTTTCCTTCTATTCCGTGAAACAGGTCGCTGAGAAGTGGGTTTAGCAAAGCAATGTTAAGCCGGTTAAAGTCTGCTGTAAGTTGAAGCGAGCTGTCGCCTTTAAAAGGGTAATAAAAACCATCAAGCGAGAAAATTTTACCTGTTCCGGCATTTCCCTTTCGTATAATTTGTACTTTAACAAATACCGAATTATCAATGTTATTCCAGGTATTCATAAGCCTAGCTTCACCAAGACGCACATTGTTTAAACCAAAATCTTTAATGGTAAGATCCGACATAATCGCAGGGTTATCCTTATAAACACTAACCTCGAATATTCCATTGATAAACCCGTCAAAATTAAATCCGGCATTTTTTGTAAGTGCATCAAAAAATGAAAGATCCCAGTGATTAAATTTAACAACAAGCGAATCGCCGTTAACCTTAGGAACCTCGCCCTGAACGGATAACTTCGAAGTACCCCCCGTCAGATTTACATTTTGAAAATGTATGCCCGACTTATCAAAAATTATTTTATTGTTTTGATCCAACGACCATAGCGTATCGGCAATATATACTTTTGCCTTGTCAAAAGTGAGTTCGCTAAGGCTGTCCTGTTGGTAAAAATAACCTTTTATACTCCCGTTGTCAAGGTGAGTGGTGTCGGTATTATTCCAGTTCAGGCCAAAATCAAGCATATTATCCATGGCCGAGGCATTTAAAACAACGCTGTCCATTACAATACGCTCTTTATCGCTATGAGTACTGTCCTTAAGTATCAAATGGCTGACATCCATTTGCATAACCAGCTTATCGCCTGATGTTTTAACCGACAGCTTATTATTTTTAAACCGAATGTTTTGATAGGCCATAAAGGCCGATGTAAAGTTAAGGTCAACCTTATTGTTAACAAAGTTTATATCGGCACTTAACCTTGAATTATTTTCAAGGGTAAAGCCCTTTAAGAACTGGTCTTTAAGGAGTTTGTCGTTTTTTATGGCTGCTGTTAAATGCAGGTAATTTATCGAATCGTTACTTTTGTCTGCCGCTTCGTCAACCACAAAATAGCTGTTTAGCAGAGATAGAACGTCATCGTTTAAATTGAGCAGCTTGTATTGACCCGATAACCTGGCATCAAGAAAATCCGATTTAATACTGATGGTTTTTGCACGTTCGATGTTGTGCTTTTTAATAGAGATACTGTTAACAAAATAGGCTGAATCGGCAAACATCAGGTTTGTACTGTCGAAATTAAGGTTGGCAACAAGATTTTCAATATCGTTACCTCTAACGGAGATATCCGCTTTTGTGGTAAAAGAAAAATCGTTGTTTAGCAATCCGAGATTTTTCAGGTTGGCTCTGTTAATATCAACGTGTGCGTTGTAGTTTCCCTTTCCCGAAAAGTTAAGGTTGCTGTTTGCTTTTAATATCAGGTTTTTATCGTTGCAGGTAAGCAGTCCGTCAATATCCTCTTTATGGTATTGTCCAACAAAAGTAACCGAATCATAGGTATAATTTAACAGCTGAAGATTTCTGGAAGTGATATTGGCATTAACCATAGCGTCCTCAAAATTTTTACCATGCCCAACAATAGTTCCTTTTATGTCACCCTTACCAATTATATTTTTTAACCCGAACAGATGCCCCAATGCCAGCTCTTTACCCATAAGAGAAATCGAAAAAGAAAGGGTATCGTTTTCAATATATTTAAAACGAAAATCGGTAACAAGCGGTGCGTTATCAATTTTAAAAGCGAGGCCGGATGTAAAGTCAAAATAGTTTCCGTTAAATTTTCCATTTAATTGAATCACATCGTTGCAATTTAAATGTTCCGGTACCGGCAGAATATCTCCGGAAGGGAGCAAAAACGCCCTTATATCGCAAAGGTTTGCCGTCAGGTTTCGTATGTTGGCAGCAATTTGGGTTTTTTTGTATTCTACAACTTTGGAAACACTAAAATCGCCTTCAATATTGGTGCCTTTCCCAAAAGCAATTTTCATATTATTTGCTTTAAAATTTTCAATGGTTCCTGCAATGTTGCCACTAAAAACAAGGGTGTCTTTCATGGGGAACATCACATCAGAAAAGTAGCCAAGGTCAGAAAGATACAACTTAGTATTTCTAAAATTCCCCTTCATTTGAACCGAGTCGAGTATTTGATCCAGCTGACTCCAGTTGCGATAATTCATCTGAAAATCGGCATCTAAAACAGATTGGTTCAACTTTCCTTTTAGGTTTTCACCACGAATGGTCGTACCGCTTAAAACAAAATTCATCGTGAGATTTTTAACTATCAACCCGCTTTTTTCGCAAGTCGAAAGATTTTCAACAGCAAAATTTAATGAATCGTCAACAAGCTTGAAATGTTTTATCTTTAAGTTAATATCGCTAAAATCCATGTTACTGTAATCCATTGCCTTTCCGTTTCCAAGGGTATCGTTTAAATTAAACAACTGAAAATGTGAACGGTTAAGTGCAATATTTCCCACCCTTAGCTTAAAAGGTTTGCCGGTGGAGGGAGGAGCAGTTGAATCGGAAAGCGAGTTAATAAACCGGACAAGGTTTAACTCATCTTCGCCCTTATAGGTTCCCAGTCTAAAATCGAGACTGTCCATTTCAACCGTTTTGGCGATAACACCAAATAAATTGTTGTCAGGTAAAACAGGCTTAAGCTTTAACTGTTTTATTTTTATCATCGGGCTATTGTGATGGTCGAATAGCACCAGTCCGGAGGCTTCGATACCGTTTGCCCACGACAGTTTAAGCGCATTGATACTGAACCTGTAACCTGTATATTGGGTAAGTATGTTGGTCGCAAGCCGCGCCGAAAAAGTTTGAAACAGTGGCTGATTTGACAAAAATATTAATCCCACCGGGATATAAAACATCATCAGTAAAAACCAAAAGATGCCCCGTAATAACTTCTTTTTTATATTTTTGCGACCCTTATTGCTATCCAAAATGAGTATATATATTTTAGGTATTGAATCTTCGTGCGACGACACCTCGGCAGCCGTGTTGCATAACACCCGTATGCTGTCGAGTGTAATTGCCAACCAGGAGGTACATCAAAAATATGGTGGTGTTGTCCCCGAGTTAGCATCACGTGCTCACCAACAGAACATTATACCTGTGGTGGAGGTGGCGCTGCAAAAAGCAAAGATAACCAAAAATCAGTTGAGTGCTATTGCTTTTACACGCGGTCCCGGACTGTTGGGTTCCCTGTTGGTAGGCACCTCGTTTGCAAAGGCTTTTGCCATGGGGCTTAACATCCCTATTATTGAGGTTAACCACTTAAAAGCCCATATTTTATCTCATTTTGTGCAGGATGAGAATCAGAACAGCCATCCGGAATTTCCGTTTTTGTGTTTAACCGTTTCGGGAGGCCATACCCAAATTGTAAAAGTTAATTCTTCTTCGGAGATGGAAATTTTGGGAAAAACCATTGATGATGCCGCCGGAGAAGCCTTTGATAAGGCAGCAAAAATTATGGGTCTTCCTTATCCTGGTGGCCCCGAGGTTGATAAACTGGCAAAAATTGGAAATCCGCTGGCTTTTACCTTTCCCGAACCCAAAATTGGTAACCTTGACTATAGTTTTAGCGGGTTAAAAACCTCGTTTCTCTATTTTCTTCGCGACCGGTTAAAGGAGGATGATGATTTTATTGAAAAGCATCGGGCAGACTTAGCCGCTTCCATTCAACATACCATTATTTCAATTTTGATGAAAAAACTGAAACTGGCCGTAAAACAAACAGGACTAAATCAGATTGCCATAGCTGGTGGTGTGTCGGCCAATTCGGGATTGCGTAATGCCATTGAAAGAGAAGCCACATTAAGCGGATGGAAAACCTTTTTGCCACCCTTTAAATACACTACCGATAATGCAGCCATGATTGCCGTGGCAGGTTATTTTAAATATCTTAACGGCGAATTTGCCCCGCAAAGCATAACACCTTATGCCAGAGGCAGTTTTTAAAGAAACACAGAAAATGCACTCAAGCTCTTACCTAAGATTTTTGTGATACTAACCTAAGCTCTTTCGGATTACTAACCCGAACAATCTTATTGTAATGTTTGCTCGTTGTAGTGCTATTAAAACATTATGATTACACTCCTGTCGGACGGGCGCAAAATCGAACAAGCTTGTTAAAAATGCCGTTTCCAACCGTAGGATAGCAAAAGGAAAAATAATTTTTGGCAACTCATAATGGTTTTTTTCTGTCAATTCAAAATAGAACCCTGCTATGGTTACCACAAGTTTTTTTATGTATCTTTGGTTCGGTTTTATTATTGATTTTTTTTTGAGCTAAACTGCTGTATTATGGATAGATTATCAAGGTTTTTGTTGTTTGTCGGGTTTTTGGTACTTATGGGATTTAGTGCTTGTCATCAAGGTGGCACATCCCCCGGTCCTGACCCCTCAAAACCTGATTATGACTTTTCGCAATCGTCAAAAGATTTCCTCTATTTTCTTCCTAACAGTTATTGGGTGTATCAAAACGACAGCACGTTAAATGCCTATTCCGTTAAACTTTTTTCCGCTCACGAAGAGATAAGACAAAGTGGTGCCGGTGCATCGCAATATACTTACAATGCATATTGGATGTATTATACAAACAATGATGCCGGATTGCAAAAAGGCGAAATCTTTGCCACCAACTTTACCATTGCTGATGATATTCCCAACACGGCCGAACGAATATATTTTAACGATAACCACTATAAAATTGCGTTTGCGCCGATGTACCCTTTTGGACAGCGTATTTTGTTAGGAGGCGAAGAAGGTACTTTTATTAATAAGGAGCTTATCGATCAGATGACCGTTGGCGAGAATGTGTATGATAGTGTTTACCATTCTGTTTCTGAAGATTATAATGCCGAAGCACCCGACACTGTTTTTTATAATTTTTATTTCGCAAAACACTTTGGGCTGATAAAATACAACATCATTCACAAAAACAGTGCAGTTAGCTTTAGCCTGCTGGAATCAAACGTACTTCAGGAATAAAAGCACTCATTTATTTATCCGGTAATTTTTCTTTTCCCCCAATGGGGATGCCCAAGGTAAACATAAAAATGCTGTTGTTAACCTTACTTTGACTTTTAAGCGGCTCCATAAAACCGATGAAATAACGAGCACCTAAACGCAAGCTGGTTTTGGGATGATTGGGCGTTAAAAAAAACTCTGCCATAGCAAACCAGCCCACATCAAATTTATTAATATAGGATTTTGCCTCTGATTTAACCAGAATATCTTTCCCCGAAGTGGTTTCGGCATTGTATCGAAGGGTTGACTTATAGATATAACTAAGCTGAGGGCCTGTTCCAAATCCAAAATATTTTGTTTTATATTTTAGGTATAGGGGCAGTGAAAAAGCAACATTGTCAAGCACTATGTTTTGCTTTTCAAGCAAACTTGTATCCTGTATAACATCAGGAAAGTAGCTATTTAAATTGCTTGCCCCCAAGGGGCTTTTTACCGTAAAATCGAAAGCAAAAAATAAACTTTTTTTGCTTAGCCGAATCTCGCTAAACCCTCCAATGGCCCAGTTTACAGCAAAATGGGCCTCGGGCAGTCCAATATAATTAACTGTGCCGGCCGAAACATTTATACCCGATTGCATCCGCTCGTTCGAAAGCTTGTCGCCAAAAATTAATATCCACATTGCCTGGCTCATTCCGGCCATACTTATGGACAAAAATACAGTAATAAAAAGGATACGTAGTTTCATAATGAATCAGTTAGTATGTCCCATTGTTGATAAGAAGTTGTAAACGGGATTGGCATATAAATGTAAAAACAAATTCCAAAGTTCATCCCTATCACCCTCCGGTAAAAGTTCATCAATGGTTGAAAAACGCTTCTTGAATAAGGTAAGGGTAGTGTTGTTGTATTGATTGTTATGTGTGTTTATTCCTTCAAGAAGGTCGTAAGCCAGATAGTTAACAGGCCACAGCTTATAATTTTTATAAATCTCTTTATCAATTTGTTGTGCAACCAGTGCAAGATAGTCATTGTTAAACTTTTCAGCCTTAATTTCGTCCAAATACTTATTAAGCGGCTTTCCCAATGCAAAATGAATCCTGCCTTTTTGCCCCATTATTCCCCCAAGCGTACTTTGCAAATCTTCCTTATCTTTTTTTACGTAGGTAGCTTGTTTCGATAGGTAGGTTTCACGAATTTTCATAACATCGCACGGCTCCCACTCATATGAAATAGAAAGTGGAATAATATCAAGCTTTTTAATAGCTTCGTAAAAATTATCTTTTTGATAAAACGAAAGCATCTTCAAGATACTGATCTCCGTTTTGTCGAAACCGTTTTTCGTTCTTCCGGGTCGTTGTGCCACCCAAACGGAGTTTTTACGGTTAACAATTTCGTTGCTGATATAATTTGATAACCTAATGGAGTTAAATAGCAGCTCTCTCGGTGTGCCGTCGCGTATAACCGTTATCATTTTGTTTACCTTGGCAATACGTTCAAAAAACGGTGATATTATAAGGTTGTTTCCAAATGTAATTTCGGCCGTATCAAAGCCCTCATCCATTAAAATAATGTTTAAGATTCCGGAATCGAGTAGAATATCCCTATGATTGCTTAAAATAATATGGCCGGCATCTGTATAGTTCTCAAATCCACTGATACTCAAGCCATCGGATGATTTAGCTAAAATCCGGTGAATAACTTTGTGCATAAAATTTTGCTGTACATCTTTAACTGTTTTCGATTCAGCAAAAATATTTCTGTATTTATTCTGCTCTCCCGGAAAAAGAAAATCAAGCACCGATTGAAATTTGCTATTGGAAACAATCTGCTTGATAGCAGGTGCAATTTCATCATCCCTGAAAGGCCTGATTAAATCAAAATCCTGTTCACTCATCATTTTATTTCAGTTTTGGTTTAGCAAAGTTACCTAAATATTTATAAGATGTGTCATCAGAACAGAGTTATTTGTGTCCATTTTACCGCTCCCATACTTTTACAGCATCTTTTTATTTGTGTAAAGTTGGCTTTTGTGTTTTTAAAATATTTGAAGATGATTGTTTTACGACACATATGTCGCCTTTATTGATATAATTACCGTAATTCTTTTTTTCTTTTTAAAATGATTTAAAATATTAGTTATTTTTGCACCCTTAATTCCGATAAAAATGCATAAAGAAGAGATAATAGCTAAAGTTAACCTGTTTTTGGTAGATGAGTTTGAACTTGATGAAGAACAGTTGGTACCTGATGCTTTGTTAAAAGATGACCTTGATATTGAAAGCCTTGATTTTGTTGATATTGCAGTACTAATTGAAAAGGAGTTCAAGTTTCAAATGAAAACTGAAGAGATGGCCAAATTAAAAACACTTAACGACTTTTATACCTACCTTTATCAACAACTGAATAACTAATGGCTTCCTGGGAGGGTAAAACGCGCGGTGGCGTTGCCGGATATCTTACCTTTATATTTATTTTAAAACATCTTGGCCTTGGTTTTGCCTATTTTATCCTACGATTTGTAGTGGTTTATTTTGTGCTTTTTGCCCCTTTGGCTCGTAAATCGTTGTGGTTTTATTTTAGAAAAATTCACCGGTGGGGCGTCTGGAAAAGCTTTAACGGACTGTTCAATAATTTTTATGTTTTCGGACAAACCCTGCTGGACAAAGTAGCATTGCTGTCTGGAGTCAAAACCAATTTCACCTTTAATTTTGACGGTGAAAATTATCTGCGCAACATGGCCTCACAGGGGAAAGGCGGAATGCTTATTGGTGCCCATCTTGGCAACTGGGAAATTGCCGGTCAGCTGCTTGACCGTCTTGAAACCAAAATAAATATTGTAATGCTGGATGCCGAACACCAGGCCATTAAAAAACTGCTTGATTCGGTTATTCAAAAGCATGAAGTAAACATCATACCGGTTAAAGCCGATAGTTTTGAGCATCTTTTTTTAATTAAGGAGGCACTGTTTAACAATGAGTTGGTGGTTATTCACGGCGACAGGCATATTCCAGGCAATAAAACCATCGAAAAGATATTTTTAGGACGTGAAGCCAATTTTCCGTTGGGGCCGTTTCAGTTGGCAACAAAGTATAATAAGCCGGTTACTTTTGTTACCGCAGTAAAGGAAACCAAACGGCATTACCATTTTATGGCCACCAAACCAAAGGTGTATCCCAATGCTGTTGGTGCCGAGCGTAAAAAACAGCTAAACCTGATAATTTCCGATTATATTTTGTGGCTTGAAGATAAGGTTCGCCGTTATCC
>JALVAQ010000058.1 GCA_027011095.1 Bacteroidales bacterium | reverse complement strand
AAGAGAGAGTGTTGGACTTAAGCCCTTAGCAGAATATTTACAAATATGGAATCTAACCTGGGATTTAGATAAGTTTAAGAAAAGAATGGAAGAATATGATTTAGAAAATGGTGAAAAAGAAAAATAGCGAATGCTATAAAGGGCTTATAGTATTTGCCTTAGTTTGCTATATTTAAGAAAGATAGACGCATATTTGGAGGGAAAAACAAGTTAAGAATATTAGAAGTAGAAAAGTGTCATACACCATAACCAAAACCGCAACAATGAAACAATATAACAATGAAACCTTCAAACTTTAAACTTTTAATAATCAATAAGCAACTTTCAGTGAGCAATTAACAATTAACAATAAAACAGTGAAACAATAAAACAATAAAACAATACAATAAATCACCCATTACCTATGAAAAAAATAATAACAGCAATAGTTTTATTAATTGGCAGTTCGAGTCTGCTAATCGGGCAGTGTTACCCCGACCGCCATAACACCACATGGTACGATGGATGGATATCATGCGAAGCATCGGTTAACCCTAATCCTGAGCGAGGGATGTCGCATTGGATAATGTACGATTTTGGTAAAAAGATAGAGATGAAAGCCATGCATATCTGGAATTCAAATATTCCTGATTATCTGGATTACGGCATGAAATCGGTTGCCATCGACTATTCCGATGACGGCGATACCTGGCACGAACTGGGAATCTATGAATTTGAACAAGCCACCGGGAAAAATATTTACGAAGGTTTCGACCTTGAAAGCTTCGACAGCTTCAAAACCCGGTATCTTTTGTTAACAGCCCTGAGTAACTACGGAGGCGATTGCGTTGGGTTAAGTGAAGTAAGGTTTGACTACGACAGCACAGCTTATGGCATTGACGAAACTGCTGAGGGATGTTTTGCCGCTACCATCTATCCAAACCCGTTTCAAACGCAAACAGCTATGAGCATTACTGTGGAGTGCAACACAAATACTTCGTGGCAAATTACCGACAGCTACGGCAGAGTGATTGTGCCTGAAACAAAAATAGCCACGCCAACACAAAAAATCATTACCATTGACGGTTCAAAATGGAGCGCCGGTATCTACTACCTAACCATCAAACAAGATGACAAAACACGGCAGTATAAACTGGTGAAGCTTGAAGGGAAGTAGCTATTTGACCACAATTTTAACTTTAAACACCTTAACAGGCTCATTGTTTTTTGAGTAAGCAGCACCATATTCCATATATAAATCGGTTTCGCCCGATTTTAAAGCCTTAAACGCGTAAATAACTTTGCCGGGAGCTCCCGTTAAACCGGTATTGCTTTTTTCATAAACCTGCTCGCCTTCCTGCATGAGTAAAGATTTGTCATAGCTGATTTTATGCCAGCTGTTTCCGGTGCTGCTGTTTGATGTCAGTGTTACTTTAATCACTGTACCGGGAGCAACAGTAATGGTTTTTCCCGAGTCGTCCATACTTAGTGAAATCTCTTTACATCCCATAAACAGAGGTATTAATGCCAACAGAATAAAAATGCTTTTTTTCATAATCAATGATGGTTAAAGGTAAAAAAGCAAAAATAAACGAATCAGCCATACCGCCAACTATATTTTCTTTCTGCCGCATTTTTTAAGGGCTTCGTTGGTTATCCATGCTAATTGTTCGTTTATTGCTAAAGGTTCTTTTCAAAAAAGAGATTGACCCGCCAAAACAGTTTTTACGAACGGTTCCATTGTAAGCCCAGAAGAATATAAGCACGAATAACTCATTGGTATTTATTACCTTATAGTTTTGCCGGACAGGTAAATGCCTATATATAAGATTGACAGCGTATTGAAGTACCTGATGCAAACTGACATGCCTTTTAGTACCATGTGGATGTGAAAAGGATAACAGAATACGTTCGATACGACACTACATATAAATTACCGCTTCATAAACCGTTTCATTGTCGCGGTTATCGAACACATACAGTTTAAACCGGTTTTTACCTTTCGTCATTAGCCAGTCGAAGCGGTAAGTCAACAGATTTTTTTTGGGGTTGTAGGCCATTAATATCCACTTGCCGTTTAAAAAACCCGCATATTTTTTTATTCCCGTTGGTTTGTCGTAAATTTTAAATTTTAAAGTATTCTGATTGGACACCTTTTTATTATTGGTAACATTAACCGGTTCTATAACAGGTGGGACAGTATCTATCAAAACGGCAAATTTACCAAGTGAACGCATCCTGGTGCTTAACCATCCAGTATCATAGCTTCCGCCTGCGAAGTCCCATTTGCCGTCGGCGTTACGCTTGGCAATGTAAAGCTTTGACGTAAGCGAATCATTAACGGATTTGCTTATTGCCATCGACAGGGTAAAATATTTTTGGAGTGGAATATATTTTGCACCCACCTTATAAACAGGTGAATACAAGTCACTTTCATTATTTACCTCAAAGCCATATCTTATTGATTGTGAACGATAAAAAGCGTTGGCCGGAAATTCAGCCTTTAAACTGTCGGTTAACAGCACAGTCTTTTTTGAAAACTGCACAAACAAAATACTATCATCAACTACGGGTTTCTCAGGCAGAACAATGGTATCGGGTGCATAACCTTTAACACGAAATACAAAACGACTTTTATTGCCGTAAGCATCCCTCACAGCATACTCAAGATGATGTATTAACGTGTCATTAAAATCAAATATCCCATTGTTTTTAACAATGGTATAAATGGCCAGCCTGTTGTTAGTGTCCAACTGCGTTCGGACTACCCTGCGCTTATTTTTCATAAAATACCGATAGTCGATAAGGCTGTTAATATAACGTGAAGTATAAAACGACAACTCATCCATTTTGATTTCAAATACAGGAACCGAGTCGATGGTAAGCCGCTCGCTGTAAACTCCGTTTTTATTGCGTGTTTTATTCATCCTGTCGTATGCTCTTAACCCAAAGGCCACTTTTCCATGTACATTAATTACACTATCGCCCTTAAGTCCATATCTGTTTTTATAAGCCATCACTTTAAAAAAGGAGGTGTCATGCAGGTTATTGATGCATGATGAATCACCAACGGGGTAAACAACAAGTTGAGCAATAACCGGACTTTTATCATCACTAATATTCAGGCTTTTAAAAAGCAGGGGATTGAGAGGATGCTGATTGGCTGCTTCGCGAATTTCGAAATGAAGATGTGGACCTAGAGAGCCACCGGTGTTACCTGATAAAGCAATTACATCACCTTTTTTAACTTTTAGCATATCCTTGTCAGGATAGAGGTCAATTACAAAACTTTTTCTTTTGTATTGCTGCTTTCTAACATAAGCTGTAATTGCTTTATCAAACGATTTCAAATGGCCATAAACAGTAACATAGCCGTTGGGATGGGTTATATAAAGAGCATTACCATAGCCGCCCAGCCCCACTTTTATTCGTGAAACGTAACCGTTGGCGGCGGCAAGAACTTTTAAACCCTCAACACCCTGCGTTTTAATGTCGATGCCTGCATGAAAATGATTTGAACGCAATTCACCAAAAGTTCCCGATAAATAGAGTGGAATATCCAAAGGCGGCCTGAAATAATCGGCGGGAAAAGACTTTTGAGCCTGTGCATCAGACAACACAAACACGATAAAGAGCAAAAAAACCATCAGAAACTTTCTCATAAACAATCACTGTTCAAATTCAACTGCAAAAGTAGTTTCTTTTTACTGAATAGTTAATAATTCATTAAAACCAAACATAAAATATTTATAGAGCAACCAAAATGAAAACATCAACTACATTTTTAGCATTAATATGACTGTTTTAATACCATTTTAGAAAATTTAACAAATAAAATTAAATTTATAACCATTCAAAATTAGTCATTTAGATACGTAAATCACGTAGTTTTTCATCCTAAATATTAAAAGAAATTTCTGAAAAACAGATTCACGGAATCAGCCTGCTCTGGTGTATTT
>JALVAQ010000057.1 GCA_027011095.1 Bacteroidales bacterium | reverse complement strand
ATGAGAAAAAAACATGAAAAATGGTTTTAAAGATTTTTTGGACAAAAAGGGTAAATGTTACAACAATAAATGAATAATAAAAAATTTCTAAATAAGGTGGCAGCGGTTTTGCTTGGCAGGAGCAAATCCGATTTATTACAAACCGTTGTGGTGTTCCCCAATAAAAGGCCTGAAATATTTTTGAAAAAATACTTAAAGGAACAGGCGGAGCAGTCTTTATGGATTCCCGATGTCCGTTCCATTGATGAGTTTATTACCGAACTATCTCCGTTTACCATTCAGGATTCCATGGTGAGTTGGTTCGAGCTTTTTGAAATTCATAAAAAGCTGGAAGGTGAAAAATCGCGACAGCCTGACGAGTTTATTAATTGGGCACCCATTATGTTGCGCGATTTTAATGATGCCGACATGGCTTTGACTGATGTTAACGACCTGTTTACCTTTCTTTCAAAAGCAAAAGCCATTGAACGCTGGCATCCTGACGGGTCCCCCCTCACCGATTTCGAAAAGGCCTATCTCGACTTTTACAAAAGCCTGTATCGCTATTACAATTTATTTAAAAAATCGTTGGCCGAAAGAGGGATGGCTACCAAAGGTATGATCTATCGTGCTGTTGCTGAAAATATTGACAAAGAGGAGGAATTGCCATGGAAACAGTTTGTTTTTGCAGGCTTTAACGCGCTTACACGGGCAGAGGAAAAGTTAATCGACGGCCTGCGAAAAAAATATGCCGTAACCCTTCTTTGGGATGTTGATGATTACTATATCCATCCGAAAAAGTACAATTTACCACGGCAGGAGGCTGGAATACCTTTAAACAGAATTTTTAGAAATTTAAAAATAGATAAACCGCAGTGGATCGAAAACAACTTGCTTGGGGGTGAAAAAAACATTACCGAGGTTGCCGCCCCGGGGCAGGTTAGCCAGGTAAAATACGTAGGGCAGCTGCTTGAAAAAATGGTTGATACCAATGGTGACGAATCACCCGAAGATACTGCTGTTGTGTTGGCTGACGAAAAACTGCTTGTACCGTTGCTTACCTCACTTACGAAGGATAAAGCGGTTTACAATGTTACCATGGGATACCCCCTTGGACTGGGGAGCCTGACACAATTTTTTATTCTGTGGCTGGAGTTGTTGGTTCGCCAAAGCGAACAAAAAAATCATACTTATGCAACTGCACTTGTTTTAAGCATGCTTCAAAATGCTGCTTTACAACAGTTGTTGCAATCTTCCGACACGTCAATTTTAAAAGTCAAACAGTTTAATCGTGAGTTTTTGGAGCGGAAAAAGGTGGTTAACGTATTTTCAGATGATGACCAATCTTTAGCTTTAATTTTGTTTCCGCCAGCGGTTGATGTTGAATCGGTTTTTAACGGCATGATGGAGTTGTTGGCAAAGATTAAAAGCCATGTGGACAGCACTTTGGAATCCAATGGTAAAAAAGGCCTCCGTAACCCGATACTTCAACAGGAAGTTTCCGCTCTTTTGGTTGTGATGAAAAAACTTTCGTCCATATTAAAAAGTAACGAAGCGGTTTTTAATTTAAAGGTTTTCCAAAAGGTGGTAAACAGGCTTGTTTCGGCTTCGGAAATAAGCTTGAAGGGTGAGCCGTTAAACGGAGTGCAGATAATGGGAATGCTCGAAACCAGGCTACTTGATTTTAAGCGACTTGTTATTCTTTCGGCCAATGAAGGTATGTTGCCAAAAAGCGGCGGGGCCGACTCGTTTATCCCTTTTGATATTAGAAGAGAGTTTGGGTTGCCGCTTCCCGACGAAGAAAATGCCATTTACGCTTACCATTTTTTCAGGCTGTTGCAGCGTGCCCAAGAGGTTGTTTTGGTATATAACTCACAGGAGGGTAATTTTGGCGCCGGCGAAAAAAGCAGATTTTTGTTTCAGCTTGAAATTGAAACTGCCAAAATAAATCCGAATATAAACCTGCAACATCACTATTTAAAAATTGATACCGGTAACCCGCCTGCGGAACATGCCATCAAGATTGCAAAAAGTGAAACCGTTTTAAAAAAGCTGGAGGCACTTCGGCTAAACGGACTGTCGCCTTCGGCATTGAACCAATATATTAACTGCCCGCTGCAGTTTTATTTCTCGCGAATACTAAAACTCAAAATTCCCGATGAGGTAAAAAGCAATCTCGAAGCCGATGTGTTCGGTACCATTGTACACGAAGTACTCGAACGTGTTTATACTCCATTTTTAAATAAAAACATTAATGTCAGTGAGTTAAAGGTTGCTATATCCGGTTTGGATGAGCAGGTGAACGAAAGTTTGAAAAAGAACTTTCCCGGCGATATTCATCACGGAAAGAATATTTTAACCATGCAGGTGCTTAAAAAAGTTATCGAACGATTTTTAAACAAAGAGCTTGAAAATTTACAAACGGAGCCAAGAACCATGGTGGCTGTTGAAAAAGAGTTGCAACACACTTTGGTGTTGGATAATGGGCAAACGGTGTTGATAAAGGGCGTTATCGACCGGATTGACAATCATGGTTCGCAGGTCAGGATTTCAGACTATAAAACCGGAAGTGTTACAAGAAAAGATGTCAATTTTAAGGAGTGGCCTCAGTTGTTAACCGACAGTAAATATTCAAAAGCCTTTCAAACATTAACTTACGGATGGCTTTTTAAACAAAGTTTTCCCGAAACAAAAAACCTGTCCGTTGGTCTGTTCAGTCTGCGTAATCTTTCGGAAGGATTTATTACGCCTGCCATGCAAACTGAAAATCCCGAAAGCTGGCACCTTGATTTTGAGGCGGTTTTGAGAGAATTGTTAACCGAAATATTTGATACTGACAAAAGTTTTTGCCAAACTACTGACGCGGCCAATTGCACCTATTGCGATTTTAAAACTATTTGTAATAAATAGATTGTTCCCCCTTTTTTTTATGAGACTTGCCATTCTGCCATCATAATTGAGGTAAAATCTGCAAAGAGTGGTGTTGTTGGTAAAGATTTTTACATATATTTGCTATTGGCCTTGAAATGGATTAATTTTACTGGTTAGGAAAAAGAAAACGTTATGGTAAACGATAGTAAATTCAATATATTAATTGTTGATGACCACCCTGAAAACTTATTGGCGCTGGAAAGCATTTTAGAAAGCCCCGACTTAAATATTTTAAAGGCTTCTTCCGGAAATGAAGCCTTGGGTGTGATGCTTGATCATGAAGTGTCGTTGGTTTTGCTGGATGTGCAGATGCCCGGCATGGACGGTTTTGAAACTGCCGAACTGATGAGAAGCAGTGAGCATACTAAAAATATTCCCATTATTTTTGTTACTGCCATTAGCAAACAGCGCAAGCATATTTTTAAAGGATATGAAACCGGAGCGGTTGACTACCTGTATAAACCTCTTGATTTAGAAATACTTAAAAGTAAGGTAAATGCTTTTATCGAATTTTTTAAACATAAAAAAGAACTTGAACGTACCACCGAAAAACTAAAAAAAACCGTTAAGGCACTAAATGAAGCCAAGAGATTTGCCGAAGAGTCTACCAAATCAAAATCATTATATCTCGCCAACATGAGTCATGAAATCCGGACTCCGCTCAATGGTATCATTGGTATTGCCGATTTGGGGCTGATGGATTCAGAATTAACTAATTTGCAAAAAGAGCGTCTTCAGGATATTAAAACATCGGGTGAAACATTGCTGGAGATTATAAACGGAATTTTGGATATCTCGAAAATTGAAGCAAATATGCTTGAAATTGAAGAGGCTGAATTCAGTTTGCGCGATATGATTGAAAAAGTATTTGCCATTATTTCGTTAAAAGCCTTTAACAACGGTAACGAGCTGATATGTAACCTTCAATATGATATTCCTGACATTCTTATAGGTGATTCGTTGCGAATCAGGCAAATATTGGTTAACCTTTTAAGCAATGCCAATAAGTTTACCACCAACGGAACCGTTACCCTTACGGTTCGTCAGGAGGAGCTTATTGAAGAGCAAATACGGCTTTTCTTTTCAGTAAAAGATACCGGCATGGGTATTCCTCCCGAAAAAATTCATTCGCTGTTCGATACCTATACTCAGGCACATAAATCAACTACCCGTGAATTTGGGGGTACCGGATTGGGTTTGTATATTTCACAAAGTCTTGCTAAACTGATGGGCGGACGTATCCAAATAAAAAGTGCCGTAAATAAAGGAAGTGAATTTTATTTTACCCTTAACCTTTTAACGGGTAAACAAAAAGAAGACCTCTCCAAAATTGCAATTCCCAATGGGAAAACTAAAATAAATGCACTTATTGTTGAAGAGCATCCGCTTGCTGCAAAAGTTTTATCAGATATGCTCTCCTATTGGAAAATTGATAATGAAGTAGCCGGTTCGATTGATAAAGCATTAAAGATTACGGGAAAACAGCATTTTGATTTTGCTTTTGTAACCATTGAGCCTACCGAAAAAAATATCGACAACCTTAGTAAGTCGATTGAATTGTTAAAGGAAAATTCCAGTTATCTTTACCTTCTCTCCGAAATTAAGTCGAGTACCTGGGTTGAACAAATTAGAAAAAGAAGCCAAAGCGACTTGATTATTAAACCGGTTTCGCAAAGTGTACTTAAAAGTAAAATTGAAAAGTCGCTGAAGGGAGTAAAGCCGAATGTTGCTGCCGATACCGATACCGATACCGATACCAAAACCGTTAAACCTAAAAAAGAAACAAAGGCTGCCGATGTACCGGAAGGCCTCAATGTACTTGTGGCCGAAGACCAAACCATTAACATGAAAATTGTTAAACAGCTGCTTCAGCGGAAAAACTTTAAAGTTATTGAGGCTAAAACCGGTAAGGAAGCCCTGGATATTTATAAAAATCAGCACGATGAAATTGATATTATTTTGATGGATGTTCAAATGCCCGAAATGGATGGTATTGATGCCACCAAACGAATCAGGGAGTTTGAACTGGAAACCCAAAAACATACCCCCATTATTGCCATGACTGCACACGCTATGAAAGGGGACAAAGAACAATTTCTCTCCATCGGAATGGATGACTATCTATCAAAACCCATTCATCCTCAATTACTTTATGAAACTATTAAATTAAACTTCAAAAAGTAGTTTTACCAAACATTACCGGAAAATGAAAGATTTTATTGATTACAATGAATCGAAAACGTGGGAGAAATTTAAACACTCCTTACGCTCGTGGAAATATATCGGCGTTGGTAAATCGCTGCTTATATGGTTTATGGCTATTTCAATTATTCCTCTTGCCATTGTTAGTTTTGTTAACTTTTTAAATGCCTATCAGGGATTAACCATTGTTACTGATAAGTCGTTAACCTCATCGTCGCAGCTCAGGGCAAAGTATTTAACAACCTTTTTTAACGAAGCTAAAGATTATCTTGAAATAACTTCGAGTTTGGAAGACAACGATAAAATCATCGAACAAGTTCATCAAATTCTTAAAACCAGAGGAATTTCGATGAAAGAATTTGCCAAAACAGATGAATATAAACAACTTGTTGCCGGCTTAAAAGATGATTTAGCCCAGCATATTAAAAACATTGGTTATCAGGATCAGCTCATCATCGACGCCAACGGTGTGGTACTGTTTAGCGTTACAAATCCTTACATTGTAGGGCTGAACATATTTACCAATCCTTCGTTTCAAAATTCGCGACTTACCACCACCATAAAAAAATCTTTTCAGGAAGATAAGGTTTTATTTTCTGACCTGGAGCGGTTTAAACCTTCAGGGAATACAATTTCGGGGTTTTTTGTTAAGACCATTAAAAATGGGAACAAGGCTGTTTCCGGAGCTGATGTGGTACAGTTTCCGGTTGATCAGCTCAATAAAATTATTGGCGATGTAGGTGGCTATGGCGAAACCGGCGACGCTTTTATTTTGGGTGCTGACCTTTATTTACGCACGGCAACACGGTTTGGTGATAATAGCGAAATTTTAACAAAACGGGTTGTTAATACAAAATCGAAAATGTGGAAAGATTATATCAACCACATTAACGAACCGGCGTTTCTGATGTCGCACGAGCTTAACGAAGAGAAGGTTTCGACCTATAACAGCGATAATAAGGTAAAATATGTGCTCGGTATTTACCGGTATCTAAAAAGTCTTGAACCTTACGGGGTTAGGTGGGCTTTGTTTGAAGAGATTGAACATAACGAAGCTTTTGCTTATGCCCGCCGGCTAAGCGATTATGTTAAAGTATCGTTTATCCTTACCTTTTTACTGGTGTTTTTGGTTTCCATACTGGTTACGCGTTGGTTTGTCAGCCCCATAAAGCACCTCTCCTCATGGGGCAAAGAGGTGGCCAGTGGTAAGCTGGAACTTAAAACCATCAAAGCACCCAAAAACGAAATCGGCGAAATGAAGGACACCTTTATTACATTGGTAAATTCGTTTCTCAATTATGCATCGGTAACCAAGTTGATGGCTAAAGGCGATTTTGCCGAAAAAGTCAGAATCCGAAGTAAAGATGATGTGCTTGGAAAATCAATTAACCAGATGGTTGAAAGTTTTCGGTCGGTAATCAAGCAGGCCAACAAAATTGCAAAAGGCGATTATTCGGCGGTTATCGAACCTCGAAGCGAAAACGATTCCCTTGGAAAAGCGTTGTACAGTATGACTGAAACGCTGCGTACAAACGACAAACAGATTAAAGAGCAAAACTGGCTCAAAAACGGCCTGGCCAAGCTGGATAAAACGTTAAAAGGCCACACAGATATTAGTAAGCTTTCGGACGATGTGTTGTTTTTCCTATGTCGTTATCTTGATGCTCAAAGTGGCGTACTTTATCTTACCGATGAAAAAAACACACTTCATTTGCAGTCAACTTTTGCCTTATCAGGCGAAGATGTTAAACGGGTTAAAAAATTAAAACCCGGCGAAGGTCTTCCCGGCCAGGTGTTAAAAGAAAATAAACGGTTGCTTATTAAAACTCAAGATTCGAAAACTTTGCCTGATGTGCCTGTTTTGGCTGAAAATGTTAACCATGCCGAGCTTCTGGTGATACCCTTCTCGTATAAAGATACTGTTGTGGGTGTTATTGAGCTGGCAACTGTTAACAGCTTTACCGATTTGAAACTGACGTTTTTAGACCGGGGGATGGTTGATATCGCCCTTTCGGTGGTAACATTGCAATCGTACATTAAAGTAAAAGAGCTTCTGGAAAAAACCCAGTTGCAGGCACGCGAGCTGGAAGTACAACAGGAAGAGTTGAGGCAAACCAACGAAGAGTTGCAGGAACAAACCAAAGCCCTGAAAAAGTCGGAAGAAATTCTTCAAAGCCAAAAAGAGGAGCTAAAGGTTACCAACGAAGAGTTGGAAGAACGATCCAACGCACTGGAGTTACAGCGCGATGCCATTAAAAAGAAAAATCGTGAGCTGGAACAAGCCAGAAAAGAGATTGAAAAGAAAGCTAAAGACCTCGAAATTGCCAGCCGTTACAAATCGGAATTCCTGGCAAATATGTCGCACGAGCTGCGTACACCGCTAAACAGTATTATTGTTCTTTCGCAGCTTATGGCTGAAAATAAAACAAAAAACCTCACTGAAAAGCAGATAGAGTTTGTAAATACTATCCACTCTTCGGGGATGGATTTGCTCGACCTGATTAACGATATCCTCGACCTGTCAAAGGTTGAATCGGGTAAGCTGGAAGTCAATCTGGAGCAGCTCTATCTTGATGACCTGATAAACTCCTCAAAAAGGATATTTGAGCCGGTTATTGAAAAGAAAGGGCTTAAGTTTAAAACCGAACTTGATAAAAATCTGCCCGAATACATTATTACTGATATTCAGCGGGTTCAGCAGATACTTAAAAACTTAATTTCAAATGCCATTAAGTTTACCGAAAAGGGAAGTATTACGCTTAAAATTAGCAAGCCCGCCTCCAATACCAGCTTTATCAATAAAAAATTAACACCCGATAATACGGTTGCCATTTCGGTGATTGATACGGGTATTGGTATTCCGCGCGATAAGCAGGATTTAATTTTTGAAGCATTCCGTCAGGCTGACGGTACAACGAGCAGGCGTTTTGGTGGAACCGGCCTGGGGTTGAGTATTTCGCGTAATTTCTCATCGTTGCTTGGTGGCGAAATGCGTCTTGAAAGCGAAGAAAACAAAGGGGCTAATTTTACGCTTTACCTTCCTTTTGAAGCACCTAAAATAAAGGATGCGCATTTTCCTGAAATTGTGTCAGAAAAAGTAAAACGGGTTAAAAAATCAAGAAAAAGCAAAAAGCCCGAAGATGAGGAGGTGCCTAAAATTCTGGATGACAAAAAACGAATTGATGAGGGCGATAGCGTAATTCTTATTATTGAAGATGACCTTAATTTTGCTAAAGTGCTTATGAATCTGGCTCACGACCATGGCTTCAAAGCCATTATTGCACCCTCCGGCGAAGTGGGTTTGTTCCATGCCGATTACTACGTACCTGACGCGATTATTTTGGACATTGGCCTGCCCGGAATTGACGGCTATAAAGTACTCGAAAAATTAAAAGGAAACGCCAAAACACGCCATATCCCCGTTCACTTTATTTCGGCTGCCGACCGCGATATCGAAGTGTTTAAAATGGGGGCTGTGGGTTACCTTACCAAGCCGGTAAATAAGGAGATGCTTGATAATTTGTTTAATCGAATAGAAAGTATTTTATCAAAACCGGTTAAAAAACTCCTTATTGTTGAAGATGAAACCATTATGCGGAAAAGTATCATCAATTTAATGCGTAACGAAAACATTGAAATTACTGCTGTTGAAGAGGGAAATGATGCTTATTCCAAATTGGAAACAGGTACCTACGATTGTATGATTCTGGATTTGGGATTAAAAGATATGACCGGCTTTGAGCTGTTGGAAAAGATGGATAAAAATAACATTGCCAAAGATTTACCGGTGGTAATTTATACAGGGAAGGACTTGTCGAAAAAAGAGACCGAAATACTGGAGAAATATTCAAAAAGCATTATTTTAAAAGGGGCGCAGTCGTTTGAGAGATTGCTGTCGGAAACTACTTTGTTCCTCCATCAGGTTAAAGCCGAGCTGCCAGAAAGTAAGCAGGAAATGATTGAAAAAGTACAGGGTAGTGATAATATTTTGGAAAACAAAACCATTTTGTTGGTTGATGATGATATGCGAAATGTTTTTGCGCTCTCCAGTCTGTTGGAAAGCTATCAGGCAAAAGTAATTGTTGGTAGAAATGGTAAAATTGGCCTTGAAAAACTTAAAGAGCATCCCGAAACCGATTTAATCTTGTTGGATATAATGATGCCTGAAATGGATGGCTACGAAGCCATGAAAATAATTAGAAAGGATAAAAGATTTAAAGATGTTCCTATTATTGCCCTTACCGCCAAAGCCATGAAAGAAGACCGTGAAAAGTGTATTGCCGCCGGTGCCAACGAATACCTTTCAAAACCCGTTGACCGCGACAAACTTATTTCGTTGCTGAGGGTTTGGCTCTATAAATAAACCTGTTGCATGAAGACTCCTTCGCCTGATGAAATAGATAAAATTGAACTTGATTTGCTCCTCGAAGCGGTTCATAAAGGGTATGGGTTCGATTTTAGAAACTATAGTAAAGCACACATCCTTCGCAGGTTAACCTATTTTCAGAATGTAAACGGGTTGCAATCCTTTTCGCAGGTTCAGGATTTGATTTTGCACAACAAAAGCAAGATGAAAGAGTTGCTTGGCGAGTTGTCGATTAAAGTTACCGAAATGTTTCGCGACCCCGCTTTTTATCTGACTTTGCGAAAACGGGTAATCCCGTTGTTAAAAACATACCCCTTCCCAAAAATATGGATTGCAGGCTGTTCAACCGGCGAAGAGGTTTACTCAATGGCCATACTGTTGAGGGAAGAAGGGCTGTTAAAGCGAACGCAGATTTTTGCCACCGACTTTAACGAAAAAGCCATCGAAAAAGCAAAGAAGGGTATTTATTCTATCGATAAAATAAAACATTATACCGTTAATTATCAAAAAGCCGGTGGTAAAAATTCATTCTCTGACTATTATAAGGTGATTGATAACAGGGTAGAAATCGACCCCATGCTTCGCCAAAATGTTCAGTTTGCATTACACAATCTCGTGAGCGATGCAAAATTTGAAACAGTTAATATGATTTCGTGCCGCAATGTGCTGATATATTTTAATAAAGAGTTGCAAGACAGAGTAATAAATTTGTTTACCGACAGTTTGATAAATGGTGGATACCTTGTGCTGGGAATGAAAGAGAGCCTGCTGTTTAGCAGTAAATCGGGATTGTATAAAACGATTGATAACGACAGAAAGATTTTTCAAAAAAAGCTTATCGGCGAAAACTAATTAATAAACTTGTTTAAGGCTAACCTGATGATAATAAATATAGAATATTGTAAATCAGAAAATGAATTCCATTATTCCCCTCCTTGCAGAGCCTGTCGCGACTTTTGTCGGGAGGATAACGGGGGTGGGTCTATTAAAAAAGATATTCATTTCTCTGGTTTACAATATTTTACCGGTAGTTTGAATAAAAGACTTTAAACAAGTTCAATAATAAGAAATATGGCACGCTATAAACTTGTTGTTATCGGGGCTTCAGCAGGTGGACTTACCGCCATTGAAAAGCTGTTGGCACCTTTGCCAAAGGACTTTGGTATTCCCATTGTTATTGTGCAACATATTAGTCCCGATTCGGAAAACTACATGGTTACTTTGTTAAATAACAACCTTGCATTAAGAGTTAAGGAGGCTGACGAAAAAGAGGTTGTTAAACCCGGAACGGTTTATATTGCACCACCCAATTTTCATGTGTTTATAGAGGAAGATCTATCCATTACCCTCTCGGTTGAAGAGCGGGTTAACTTTTCCCGTCCTTCCATTGACGTGCTATTTGAAACTGCTGCCATATCAATTGGTAATCAGGTTGTAGGAATAGTATTGACCGGGGGCAATCAGGATGGTGCCATGGGGTTAAAAATGATAAAAAACAGGGGAGGCCTAACCATTGTGCAATCTGCCGAAGAGGCTCAGGTTGCTATAATGCCCTCCATTGCCATAAAAACTTCCCATCCCGATTATGTGCTTACCCTTAGCGAAATAAGTGATTTGCTTTTGCGTGTTGCCGGCGACTTTAATTCCATATAACCGCTACTTCTTGCAGCTTACGGATTTTTACCAAAAAAACGGTTTGTTAATTCTTTATCCTTTTCTTTATAGGCTTTATACGGCTCCGAGTGTTTTAGTAGTTTTCGCTTTATCAACGGGCTTAATAATGAAGTTGTTTTTTTCATAAACGACGTGGTTGCCTTTTCGTAAGCTTTATAAAAATCATCAAGGGTTTGTTTTCTGAAATGAAGGATTTGTTCCAGGTCATCTCCGTCGTCGTAATAACCGCAGTGAAAATTGGTGGTGGCAAATGCATGTTTCGGGAAGTCAAGGTTTTTAAGCCCGACAATACTAAAAACGGTTTCCAACATGGTGCGGTAATTAGTCCGGCATTTTTCGCCGCCGCCAAGGTTAAAAGTTTTACGATTGAGAACCTTTTCGCGTCCCAGAGCCTTCACAAAAGCGCGGGCAGTATCTTCAGGCGTTGTAATTTCAATATATGTATCAAGCGGCATGTGAAACATTAGTTTGCTTATTTTATGATTGTCGTTCCACATAATGGCCGAAAGCCTGAAGATGGTCCAGTTGAGTTTGCTCTTTCTGATTAATTCTTCGGCAGCAAGTTTTGTAACGGCATACTCCTCTCCCAAACTTGGTTTTAAGGGGTCGTTAACTTTAATGTACGGATTTTTTAACCTGTCGCCATAAACCGAAACCGATGAGCTGTACATTAAAAAAGCCTTTGGAGAGTGACGTCTGATAACCTTTAACAGATTAGAAGTTCCCTTTACGTTGACAGCTTCTGCCAATTCGGGTTGGTCGTCGGCAAGCGGCGGAATGATGGCTGCGAGATGAATGATGTAATCCATGCCCTTTACCGCAGGTTCCAAATCGTGCAGGTTTCTTATATCGCCATATACAATGTTGATGCTGTTTTTATAAGGCCTGAAAAGTTTTTTGCTTCTGGAATTTTTTTTGCTAAAAACCGTTAACGCCACATCTTTTTTAACAACAAGTTGTTTTAGAACCTGATAGCCTATACTTCCGGATGCGCCTGTTAGCAAAACCTTTTTCATAAAGCAAAGTTACTTTATTCTTTTCAGCCTTTTATAAAGTTTGAGTTTTTTCTCTCGCTTTGTTTCTGTTCGGCCTGAGTTTTAGTTGTGAAACAATCAAACCAAGCAACATAATAAGGGCACCGGCACCTTTTTTTAATGTAATTGTTTCGTGCAGCAGCATCCATCCTCCCATCATGGCAAAAACCGATTCAAAGCTTAAAATAATAGCCGCTTTTGATGGTGCTACGTTGCGTTGTCCCACAACCTGAAGGGTGTAAGCCACTCCAATCGACATGATGCCGCCATAAAGAATAGGATAGAGGGCACCCGTTACCATACTCCACCTGACCTCTTCAAAAATTGCTGCTGCAATTAGGTTCAGCAGGGCACTTACGGTAAATTGAATAACCGACAAAAGCAGTACATTGGTTTTGGGGGCATAGTGGCCAATCAGGAGGATGTGAATGGCCCAAAACAAAGCGCTTATCAGTACCAACCCATCACCGGGAGCCATTTTAAACTGCTTGTTGATGGAAAGGAGATAAAGGCCGACAACAGCGAGGAAAGCACCCATCCATACCTCTTTTGATATTTTATGTTTGATAAAAACACCCAGAAACAGAACAATTATAATATCAAAACTGGTGATAAAGCCGGCATTGCCTGCCGTTGATTTAACAATGCCGATTTGTTGTAACGAGGCGGCCACAAAAAGAACAACACCTAAAAGAATGCCCCCTTTGATGGTGAACTTTTTGTTGCTGTTACCTGTTGATTGACTGAACAGCTGTTTTTGAAAAAGTAAAAGGGGTAACAATGATGTTGCACCCAAAGCAAATCGAATACCGTTGAAGGCAAAGGGGCCGATAAACTCCATTCCTGCTTTTTGTGCCACAAAGGCAAAT
>JALVAQ010000056.1 GCA_027011095.1 Bacteroidales bacterium | reverse complement strand
GGTCTGTCCTGAGTGTTTTGAAATAACCTCGTAAAGTTCTTTTTTGAGCTTTGATATTTCACGGGCAGTAATTTCGATGTCGGAAGCCTGGCCTTGTGCACCGCCCATGGGTTGATGAATCAACACGCGGGAGTGGGTAAGTGCGGTTCGTTTACCCTTTTCGCCGGCACACAACAAAACGGCACCCATCGAAGCTGCCATGCCGGTGCAAATGGTAGCCACATCGGGTTGAATATATTGCATGGTATCGTAAATGCCAAGTCCGGCATATACCGAACCACCCGGTGTGTTTAAATAAATCTGAATGTCACGCTTCGGGTCGTTGGATTCCAAAAACAAAAGCTGTGCCTGGATAATGTTGGCCACGTAATCGTCGATGGGAACCCCCAAAAAGATGATTCTGTCCATCATCAATCGCGAAAAGACATCCATTTGCGCCACATTAAGCTGACGTTCTTCGATAATGGTTGGTGAAATATAACTGCCGTAAGCCGAGTTGTAGCGGTCAAGCGTAAGACTGCTGATACCCATGTGGCCTGTGGCAAATTTTCTGAATTCTTTACTACTGTTCATAAAGGAGTTATTTTGCAGGTTAATTATTCTTCAAAAGTATATAAAAGAATGTTCTCTTTTATGCCTTCTGCATTATCTCCATGAATTTTTCAGGCGTAACGACTTCCTCTTTGGTCTTAACATTCTCTTTAAAAACAATACCCAGTTTTTCGTCCATTAACTCGCTGTATATTTTTTGTCCCTCCTCTTTATTGCTCAATATCTGATCGACAATTTGCTCAATTTGGGGATTGGTGTTTTCTTTGCCCTGAATTTGGAAATAAGCCCGTACCTTATCGCGAACCTCTTCGTTGTCAACGGTGAGTTTATCGCCAAACTGCGCTCTTAATTTATCTTCAACCAGTTGCCATTTAAACGATTTGGCGTAGCTTTCATACTGGCCTTCCAATTGCTCTTTGGTAATTTTTCCCTGATTACTGTCGAGCAGCCAACGTTTTAAAAATTCGTCAGGCAGTTCAATGTTGCTATCTTCAATTAGTTTGGTAATGACATCGCCGGTAAACTGACGGTCGCTGTCTTTGGCGTAATGCTCTTCAAGGTCTTTTTTAATGCGCGCTTTAAAATCTTCAATTGTTTTAATATCATCTGAAGGATACACCTTTTTAAAAGTATCTTCGTTAAGCTCGGCATCTTTATGGCGAATAACCTCGGAAATAGTAAACTGATAATCAGCTTTTAAAGCATCTTCCGAAACATCCTCACCCAACAGTGCTTTTACTTTTGGCTCATCCTTAAAAGCATTTAGGGGATTAAATTTTACTACTGCTCCGGCTGCTTTTCCGTAAAACTTTTTCTGAATGGTTTTCAGTTTCAGGTCTTCAATTCTGAAATAGCCGTCGTGTTCAACACCGCCTTCAACTACTTCACCGTTTTCGTCAAGTTGTACGAATTTTCCCTGAACGCCATCGCCTTCTTCAGCTTTTTCGGGATGTTCTTCTTCACCAAAACGGGTTTTAATATCGTTGAGTGCATTTTCAATTTCCTTATCGGTTACTTCAATTTTATAGTAAGGTACTTCAAAGCCCTCTTTTTTCAGGTCAACGTCAAACTCGGGGGCAATGCCAATATCGAAAAAGAAATCGAGTTCATCACTGGCGTTAAAATCGATGGGTTTGGTTTTTTCCATATTGGGCAACGGATATCCCAATGCATTGATTTTGTTTTCATCAATAAAGCCGTTCAAAGCTTCGGATACGGCTTTGTTAACCTCATCGGCAGTAACCTGTTGGCCGTACATTTTTTTTATCATGCCCATGGGCACCATTCCGGGACGAAAACCCGGCATGTTGGCTTTTTTACGATAATCTTTTAACGTTTTGTTAACTCTTTCAATATAATCTTCTTTATTAAGATTAATATGAATAATGGCTTGAAGATTGCCATTGGGTTCCTGCGTAATGTTCATAAATTAATGTTTAAAAAAAGTGCGGGTGAAGGGACTCGAACCCCCACGCCTTGCGGCACTAGATCCTAAGTCTAGCGCGTCTACCAATTTCGCCACACCCGCAACGGTTTAGCTATTTAAAAATCGGGCTGCAAAGATACTATTTTTTTATTCTGTTAATAATTTTTTTTGAGAACGTTTTTTTAAGACTGAAAAACCTAAAAAAAAGAGCTTTATGGTGGAGCAGGAGGATACATATCTTACGCGCAAATCAGGTGATATGTGCGGCAATTGGCTTGCACGAATCGGTTTAGCATCCTGAAAGAATAATTTCCTATTAGATGTCGAAAACCTCTACTGCACACTAAATCTCCTTACCACAGGCTCACTATGAGTATCCAACACATTTATATCCACTTCGTATTCGCCTTTTGGCCAACCATTGTTTGGTTTTGACAGGCTCGAATGTAAATCGAGCGGACTGCTATTGTTACCTGAATTTAACACAACCTCGTCAATACTTATTTTCTTCTGCCCCAAATAATACCATGAAATTTTAACCCGAGTATTTTCAGGTGCATTTTTTAGCGTGCAGCTAACATTAATTTCAGGGGTTTCGGTTGAAAAGTCAGGATTATCAGATTCGCACCTGTTGTTGTAGATTTGAGCACATATTTTTACATTGGTAATATGCGCTGTTGTTATCGAAAAGTTACATTGAGAAAACAAAACGAGCATTACCATTGTAAACGATGTTATTGTTGCGTATTTCATAATTTTAATACAAAGCGGTTTGCAGTGCGGGGTGTTTTTTTAATTTAGCTCAAAGATATTGGCCGTTGCACTGATATTCCAAACAAATAATTTATTCGTTGTAACTTACTTATTATTTGCAGGTGTTTGGTTATTATTTGTAATGTTTGGCAAACATTGCGCACAGTTGCAAACTGTGCAAAACTTAATGTAGATATAGGATATAGGCTCACAGTTGCAAACTGTGAGTTGATTAAGAAGATTGCACACAGTTGCAAACTGTGCGAAGTAAACATTGCGCACAGTTGCAAACTGTGCACTGCTTAATGTGTGTTGCAAACTGTGAGCAGAAAGTAATTTAGCTAAGTAATTGAGTTTAGGGCTTGTATAAAGAGTTGTTTTTTTCGGAGCGAAACAGGTAACCGCTCTCCGGTGCTTAACAAAACCATACCGTTTCCTTTTTTTTCTACCGATTCAACATATCGCATATTAATAAGGTGCGACTGGTGAATTCTGAAAAACCCGTAAGCCGACAACAGCTCTTCAAATGTTTTCAGGGTTTTTGAGGTGGTTATTTTTTTATCACCCAAAATATAAATATCAGTGTAATTATCGCTTGCTTCACAATGAACCAGATTTTTTACCTCTACCACAAAAATTCTGTCGCTGGTATTTAGTATTAATTTCTTTTCCTGATCAATATTATTGAAATTATGTACGCAGGTATCAATTTGTAAGCTAAGCTGCTCTTCATCTTCGAGTGCGGCGCGAACCTTGCTAACCGCCTGCCTGATTTCTTTTGGTTTAAGTGGTTTTAGCAAATAATCCAGGGCACTTAACTTAATGGCTTTTAATGCATATTGATCGTGAGCAGTGGTGAAAACCAGCTTGAAATTACGGTTGCTAATTTTGTTAAGCAGGTCGAACCCGGTACCGTCGGTTAATTGCACATCAAGAAATACTAAATCGGGAGCCGCCTCTTTTAGTAACTTAACGCCCTCTTTTACCGATTCAGCAGTGCCTACAACTTCAACATCGGGGCTGTAAATGGCCAGCATATTTTCCAGCGCTTTCCTTGCATTCAACTCATCTTCAATAATTACTGCATTAATTTTCATGCCTGTTGGTTTAAATTAAAAAAACGGGATTTCATAAATAACTCTGGTTCCTTTTACATTGTTATCGGTATCGGAAACTTCTTCAATTGAAAATGAAACCGGAATTTTTTTCTTTTTACTAAAAATTTGCA
>JALVAQ010000055.1 GCA_027011095.1 Bacteroidales bacterium | reverse complement strand
CCCTTCGGGACTTTGGTAAAGAGTTGTTGAAAAAAACAGGTAAAGTTTTTTTAGCTTAACAAAATCGCTATCACATCAAAATAGGAATTAGCCCGAAAGTCTCAACAATTCAATATTGAACAACTTTAATAAAAATATTTTTTTAATTTGATATACTTGTACCTTTGCCTTTTCGTTAATATTATCACTATGCACAGACGTTGGTTATTGGTTTTGGCAACTTATCTGATATTTCTGAACCTTTCTTTAATGGCTCAGAAGCTGCTCCCCGTGCGTCTTGAAGTTGCCGGCGACATTGATGTGGAAACTTACCATGTAGAACCTGTTGGGAGAAACGGTGTGTTGGTGTTTTACGAATCAACCGAAATTACCGAAAAAGGAAAACGTGTTTGGTATTTTGCCCTGTTGAATAAAATTTTAAAGCAGCAATGGCTTAAATCGGTACCGTTACAAAATAAGTTGCAGTTTATCTCGTCGGTACAAACAGCCCAAAAGATTTATTTCATGTTTAAAAACCGTGAAAAGGTTTCGAAGGAGTACGATGTTTACGAAATAGTAGTTTACGATAAAACGGAGCAACATTTTACCAGTATTTCCGGTTCAATACCCTATAAGTCTAGTATTAAAGGTTTTAAAATTTTAGGAAACACTGCATGTGTTGGCCTTCAAATGAACAAGCAAAAAGCCGATATAGCTTTTATTGACCTTACCTCCGGTGAAATAACTCCTGTTCATCTTGATAAGGAGGAAGAAGTTTTAATCGAAACAGTACATGCCGATCAATCATCCGGACGGTTTTATGTGATTGCCAAATATTTTAATCCGGTAACCTTTTTTACCGATTACATATATGTTTTTAACCAAAACGGAAAAACTATTACGACATTAAGCGTTGATTACCCTGATAACCTGAGAATTCCACGCAACCTTAAATTTGCTGATATTACAGCCAATAAAATTACGCTGGTGGGAACTTACGATTTACTGGCAGGCCGAAAGCCATCGTGGACTGACCTCGTGGGAGAAACCAACTATGACAGCAAAGCCCTTGCAGCAGGCTTTTTCTATTTGGATTTTAAGGATGGAAAACAGGATAAATTTGTTTTTTTCGACTTTATGAAATTTGATAACACCTACTATTCGGTACATGGAAAAGAGATAAGAACATCGAAAAGCAAGGATAATATAGGAAAAAACATAAACGTATTTTATAAAATTAGTAATCCACAAATAACGAAATTAAAAGAGAGTACTGTTTTTTCGGTGGAGCTGTACAAACCCTATTTTAAAACAGAGTCGCGAATGGACTACGACTTCTACGGACGCCCTTATCCCATAACTTATGAGGTGTTTGACGGGTACGAATACTATGATGTCATATTTTCGGGATTTGACAAAAATGGCAATATGGTTTGGAACAACGATTTCCCCATTAACGACTTAAAAACCTATTCCTTAAAGAATCATGTTATTGCCGTTCCTGATAATAATTTTATAACCTTTGCTTATGTTCACAACGGAAAAATTATCAGTCAAACTTTTAACGGTGCCACCGACCTTGGCGACAGGGAATCAACCCGATTGGAAACTGCTTTTAAAAAAGACCGGATAGTTCAGGACGAAAACAACCGGCTAAAGCATTGGTATGATGATTATTATCTGGTTTACGGATATCAAAAGCTTAAAAATCGTTCGTTACAGGACAAATCGTCGCGAACCGTTTTTTACATTAATAAAATAGTTTTTAAATAGATTTTTCATGGGAGCCATCGCATTAACAACACGATATTTAAAGTATAGGGCTACGGCTAAATCAAGGTTTAAAACCCATTCGCCTTTTGTTTTCGATTTGATTAATCATGTGTTCCGAAACAAAGAGTATTACAACGATTTTGCAATACTTGACAACTATTTTGATGAACTAAAACAAAAAGAATCGGCCATTGAGACCACTGATTTTGGTGCAGGTGCAGGCGAAAATGATTACAAGGTATATTTAAAACCTTTGGGAAAAATTGTTAAAGAACGTTCGCATACAAAACCACGGTTACACCTGCTTTATAACCTGATGAAATATTTCAGGCCGGAAACCATGTTGGAGTTTGGAACGGCAGCCGGTGTTAGCAGTATGTACCTCAAAAAAGGATTGCCTGAAAGCAGGATGGTTACCATGGAAGGGTGCCCCGGGTTGTGTGCCGTGGCACGTGAGAATTTTGAAAGAATGAAGCTGGAAAACATAACAGTATCAAACGGAAACTTCGATGTTATCCTCCCCGAAGTACTAAAAAGTTTTGATAAACTCGACTTTGTTTTTTTCGATGGAAACCATCGGAAAGAGCCAACTCTAAACTACTTTAACCAATGCATGGAAAAAGCACACGAAAACACCCTTTTCGTTTTTGACGACATCCACTGGTCAAAAGGCATGGAAACTGCCTGGAACACTATAAAAGCCGACAATCGGGTAAGCCTTACCATCGATATTTTTTGGTTCGGAATGGTGTTTTTTAAAAAGGGTGTTGTTAAACAGGATTTTATTATAAAATATTAAAATGGTATGCTTACCTTTGAGCACTCAAAACAGCCTATGAAAACAAAAGAGATAATAAATTTAAAAGAAATATCACGTTTCTATCAGGTAGGTACCGAAACCGTAAAAGCATTGAACGGCATTGACTTATCGATTCATAAAAATGAGTTTGTGGCTATGATGGGGCCTTCAGGTTCCGGTAAATCTACCTTAATGAATATTTTAGGATGTTTGGATACGCCTACCGGAGGCAGCTATTTTTTAAACGATGTGGATGTTAGTAAGATGACCGATAGCGAGCTGGCCGATGTGAGAAATCGTGAAATAGGCTTTATCTTTCAAACCTTTAACTTGTTACCTCGCTCAACTGCTCTCGAAAATGTTGTGCTGCCTTTAATTTATGCAGGTTACCCCAAGCATCAGCGCCTCGAAATGGCCAAAGAAGCGCTGGAGCATGTTCAACTGGCTGACAGAATGAACCACCGTCCCAATGAGCTTTCGGGCGGACAGCGTCAACGAGTAGCCATTGCACGAGCATTGGTTAACAACCCCTCCATTGTGCTTGCCGATGAGCCTACGGGAAACCTCGATTCAAAAACTTCTATCGAAATAATGGGGCTGCTGGAGGAGATCCACAGTGAGGGAAATACCATCATCCTGGTAACGCATGAACCTGATATCGCCCTGCATGCACACAGAATTGTAAGACTTAAGGATGGTGAAATTGAACACGACCAACTGAATGATAACATCTTAAAAATAGCTGACGTTACTATGCAGGAAGCGTAGTAACGAAAAAATGTATCAAAAAATGAGTAAAAACTGGAAAATATACACTAAAACCGGCGACAAGGGAACCACTGCCCTTATTGGCGGAACAAGAGTACCCAAATACCATCCTCGCATTGAAGTATATGGAACCGTTGATGAGCTTAATGCCTTTGTTGGGTTATTAAGAGATCAGAATATCGACCAGCACAGCAAAAAAATGTTAATTGAAATACAGGACAGGTTGTTTACTCTAGAATCGTTGGTGGCCTATGACCCTGAGACAAAAATTACCAACCTTCCAATTTTAACCGACGCCGATGTTGAATTGTTGGAAAAGGAGATGGATACCATAAATAATTCGCTACCCCCTTTAACATCATTTATACTCCCCGGAGGGCATTTTGTGGTTTCATATGCTCATATTTGCCGTACAATTACAAGGCGTGCCGAACGTTTATTAATCAAACTATCGCACGAGGAAAAGGTTGAAGAAATCAATATTAGGTACCTTAACAGGCTTTCCGACTATTTTTTTGTACTTGGACGAAAACTGGCTAAGGACTTTAATGCTGACGAGATAGTCTGGAAACCCCGTTTATAAAGGATTTTGCAAAATTTTTTCTTTTTCTTGTATTAGTAGTAAAAAAAATTATTTTTGCAAAAAATTAAAACCAAAAAAAAAGGAAGAACTATGTAT
>JALVAQ010000054.1 GCA_027011095.1 Bacteroidales bacterium | reverse complement strand
GTCTTTATGTCCACGGGACTTATCGCCCAACAACCTCTTCCCGGAAAATATTTTCCAACAAAAGAAAACAATCAGCTTAATAAAATAATTAAGCCCTATTATGGAATCTATAATACTGATGAAATGAAATGGGTTGAAGATTCAAACTACTATTATCTTGGCGATCCTGCCAACGATGATGGTTGGATTTTATATTATCGTCATGTTGTAGTACAACGCGATTCGGCAGGTAATGCAACCAATGCGCTCTATCATTTCTATAATGATGACAACGGAGCGTGGTCAAATGCCATCAATATTTCAAATACTTACTTCCTAAATAACAAGGAGCACACACATTTGGAGCAGCCGTGGAATAGTGATACACAAACATGGAATGATACCTCTACTTATTTTAACTACAACGAGGAGGGCATTCTTTTGGATTTGATTTATAAAACATGGGATTTTTCGAACAACAAGTTTACCAATGGTTACAAACGGCATTATAATATGGTAGCCGATAGTTTTTACTACGTCCTCAACACCTATGCTTTAGACGTAAATACCAATGGATGGTATCTCACTTTTCACGAAAAGCATTATTTTGACCAAAATAATATCGACACTATGGTGTTACAACAAACCTGGAGCAGCGATTATGGCTGGCACAATATTGCAAAATTTTATTACACTTACGATAACGAAAATATGGCAACAGAGCTAACCATGAATTGGGACAACTATCTTGAACAATGGGTAAACCAGTTCTTTAGGCAATACGGCTATAACGATGCCGGAGACATGGATTCACTATTGGTGCAATCGTGGAATCCCGAATCGGAAAGCTGGGAAAATTCAGAGAAATTCAATTATTATTATAATGAATCGGGAAGAATTGACAGCATGGTTACTGTTGAATGGAATAATGAACAGGTACTTTGGGAAAACTACTCAAGAACAATTATATCTTATGATGATAATGGCAACCTTAACGTACACTTAAATCAGTCATGGGAGGACGATACACAGCAATGGATAAACTTGTCCCGGTCGATAGAAGATTACAATGACAATAATATTATGATAAATTACACCTATCAAAACTGGAATAGTGTAACCGAAAACTGGAAAAACAATTCAAAATATGATTTTTTCTGGTCGGAAATAGAGGTTCATGGTATTGATGAAGAGACTGCAGGCGGGATAACCCTCTATCCTAATCCGGCAAGTGAAACGATTACTATTTTGGCTCCCGAATCGCTTTTAAGTAATAATGTAAAGATATTTTCCATCAGCGGTCAATTGGTTAAAAGCAAACTTATCAATGGCAGCACTACTACTATTAACGTAGATGATATTCCTTCAGGAGTGTATTTTGTTAAATTTAATACCAGCCACGGAATAGTTACAAAACCGTTTGTAAAAAGGTAGTTTCAGATTTTTTTCTATTATTTTTACAGGTAACAGGTGTCCTGAATATTGTTCTTTCAGGTTGCAAAGAGCATAGTTTTTCTTTCAGGTTGCAAACCTGAAAGAGCATGGAGTGTGGATAATTGTCATAGGTAACATTACCCGGGTTTGGCTGCAATCACCTGCTCTACAATGTCATAAAAGCGTGCCTATTTTACCATTCCGGTAAATCCCATAAATGCCAGCGCCAAAATACCGGCGGTTACAAGGGCTATGGGAACGCCACGCATGCCTTTGGGCACTTCCATCAAGTCGAGATGTTCGCGAATGCCTGAAAAAATAACCAATGCCATGGTAAAACCAATGGCGTTTGAGGCGGCAAAGGTAACTCCTTCAAGCAGGTTAAAATGCTTTTGAATGGTAAGAATGGCAACACCAAGCACAGCGCAGTTGGTGGTAATTAACGGAAGAAATACGCCCAAAGCCTGATACAATGGAGGGCTGACTTTTTTAAGGATAATCTCAACCATCTGAACCAAAGCGGCAATCACCAAAATAAACACGATGGTTTGCATAAACTCCAACCCAAACGGATTAAGCACATAATACTGAATAATCCAGGTTACCATGGTGGCCAGCGTAAGCACAAAAATAACGGCGCCCCCCATACCGATGGAGGTAGAAAGTTTGTTGGAAACACCTATAAAAGGACATATACCGAGAAACTGAGTTAGTACAATGTTGCTAACAAATATCGACCCTATTATTATTACAAAATATTCCATTTTTTACCCTCCTTTATGAAGATTTGTTCAATTTATTTATCAGTGCTATCAGGTATCCCAAAACGATAAATCCACCGGGAGCCAAAATAAATACCAGCATCAAATCGCCCTTAGCCAGATTGAAACCGAAAATGGCGCTGCTCCCCAACAACTCGCGTGCTGACCCCAGCAGTGTAAGTGCAAAAGCAAAACCAAGACCCATTCCCAGTCCATCAATAATGGATGAGCCAACACTGTTTTTAGAAGCAAAAGCTTCGGCACGTCCCAACACAATACAGTTTACCACAATCAGCGGAATAAACAATCCCAACGATTCATACAGCGAAGGCACATAGGCCTGCATGGTAAGCTGCACAACCGTTACAAACGATGCAATGATTACAATAAACGAAGGTATCCGTACCTTGTCGGGAATAAAATTCTTTACCATGGATATTACCATGTTCGACATAACAAGCACAAAGGTGGTGGCCAACCCCATGCCGAGGCCGTTAATGGCTGATGAGGTGGTTCCCAAGGTAGGGCAAAGTCCAAGCAGAAGAACAAAAACAGGGTTCTCTCTGATAAAACCTTTTGTAAAATTTTGCATCTGTCCCATAGTTTTATATTTGATGGTTTATTGTTTGAATGGATTAATGATTAAATGCTTAAATGCTTAAATCATTGAATGACTGAATGACTTATATCTAATTACATGTTTCGTATAACACATTCCGTTACTTATTCTTGTAAGCTGTATCTTTTGCTTTTGACATTATTTTTGTTATTTCATTCGATTCGGCAAGCAGTCGGTTTAATTCCTCCGTCTTATTTGTTAGCCCGGCATCATCAATTATTTCCAACCAATATTCTGTTTCATCGGCCTCTTCAACAACAATACATATTTTGCTATAAAACTCTTTTTTTGACCTGGCCCTACAAGCTGCACGATAATTTGCCCCAACTGATGTAGATGATTTTACAAGTTGATAAGTAACCACATCCGATGCCTTTACATTCTTGAGAGTACTGCATAAATCTATCACATCAACTGCCAACTTTTTTGTTCGCTTTTTAAGTTGTTCAATAAATTGTTCCTTTTCAGTCATTGTTTTTAGTTTTAATTTTCACATTTATACATTTTCACATTTATACATTTTCGCATTCATTCATTTTCGCATTCATTCATTTTCTCATTTAAGCATTTTCATTTCTTAAACTCCTTTTCAAACGTCTGATACGCCCTGTCAACAGCATCGCAAAAAGCTCTGGAGCTGATGGTTGCAGCAGTAATAGCGTCCACATCACCTTTGTCTTTTTTAACTTTTAGCTTAAATGAGGCGGGATTCTTACCCATAAACTGGTCTTTAAATTCTGGTGTTTTCATTTTGGTACCAAGACCGGGTGTTTCCGAATGCGCCAATACAGCCGTGTTGTTAATGGTGCCATCGGGCAAAAAACCTACCATTAAATAAACCATACCACCAAATCCCTTATCGGAATAAGTATTCACAGCTACGCCGATAGATTTGCCGTTTTTTGTGGCATAGGTAAACAACAGCGAGTCGTTTCCCCTTGCATCGGGTACCTTTTTACTCTCCAGTTTATCAAATTCGGGCAGCACCATTTTTATGGCTTTTTCCTGTTTTTTCTTTTTGGCCAGGGCGATGGGCTTTTTGGTTAACACATAAACGCCTCCGAGGGTTGCTGCCGACACCACAGCAATCACCAACAGCGTGATAAGCATATTTATAAATGTGGATTCTTTTTTTGATCCCATGGTTACAAATTTTACAAGTTAAGCTTCAATTTTAACACCCGGGTTACTGCCAAACCTTTTGGG
>JALVAQ010000053.1 GCA_027011095.1 Bacteroidales bacterium | reverse complement strand
AATTAATAAGAAAATATATAAACAGCGAATAAAATATCTTACGGTTTTTTTCATACAAAAACCAAAATCCCGCAACGGCAAAAAGCATCAACGGCGTGTAAATAAACCATCCTTTTCTAAAGCTAAACAACACTTTTAACGTATAAGGACTTAAAAATTCAAATCCTTCACCGGGATTGACGTAACTGTAATAAATAAAGCTGCCGCTATACAATTTCCAGTATATCATTTGAAACGAACCTATTACAAGCAGGATTAAAATAAACAACATCGTTTGTTTTCGATAGGCAAGAAACAACAGCCTAAATTTTGCTTTTAATGTTTTTAGCGAAGTAACGTTCCAAAGTAGCGGAATGAGTATGGTAATAATTTCGGTTGGCCGCGATAAAGTGGCAAACCCTATAAGCAAAGCTAAAGCAATCAGGTTTTTCTGCTGATATGTTTGATGCCACCGGATGGTATTCCATAATATTAAGGCATAAAAAGTAAACAGATAGGTATGTGCCGATTCGGTTGACCACATGGAAAAGGCATAATAGTTGGTTCCGAAAAATATCAATAGCAATAACAGCGCCGACAGCCGGTCGTTAAAAAAATGAAGCAGTACTTTTCGTAAATACCAATAGCCAACCCAAACAAATACAATGCTGTTAATTACCAATGCCACCTGATAGGGTAATGAAAAACCGTCGGCGGGATATCCCAAAGGTGCTGCCAACAGATGAGCCACAAAAAAACCGGGTGCATATAAAATGGCCAGCCCCATGGTATATTTCATTATCCAATTACCTCCTTGAACGTGTGAAGCCTGATAAAAAGAACTTGAAGGGTCGTAGAGCTTAAAAATATGGTCGAGCACCTCCTTGTGCTGAAGGCCCAAATCGTGATAAATAAAGGTGAAAGGAAGATACAGGTAATAGCCAAAAGTATCCCATGAAATAACATTTTCAGGGAGCCTGGTTAAATGGCCGACAACCACCGCTACGGCAGTAATAAAAACAGCTATCAGCGATAGTTCGTTTTCGTTTGTAACAAAACCGTTATTTGTTTTTAAATGTTTTTCTATCAAACAAATTATATTTTATAATACAATAAATTGCTCTAAATCCGTCTTTTGCGCTAATTTTTTTTCCTTCCTCGTAGGTTCGTCCATAGTAGGATATGCCCACTTCGTAGATGCGCACTTTGGGAATGCGGGCTATTTTTGCTGTTACTTCCGGTTCAAAGCCAAAACGGTTTTCCTTAAGCAAAAGACTTTTTAGCATTTTAGCATCAAACAGCTTGTAACAGGTTTCCATGTCGGTTAAATTCAGATTGGTAAACATATTGGAAAGGGTTGTCAGCAATCTGTTGCCCACCGAATGCCAAAAGAACAGAATACGGTGTGGCCTGCCACCCATAAACCGCGAGCCGAAAACCACATCGGCAAAGCCATCGGTAACGGGCTGCAAAAGTACGTTGTACTCCTGTGGATTGTATTCGTTGTCAGCATCCTGAACAACAATATAATCGCCTGTTGCCTCTTTAATACCACGATGGATAGCCGCCCCCTTTCCACTGTTTGAAGGCTGATTGAAAAGTTTAATATCGGCAGCCTCTTTTTCTTTTATAAAAGCCTCAACTTTGGCACGGGTACCATCGGTGGAAGAATCGTTTACTACAATAACTTCCATTTCAAAGTCTTCGATAAGTTTTACGGAAACTACCTTTTCAAGAATGGTTTGAATGGTTTGTTCCTCGTTAAATGCCGGAATTATAACGGAAAGTTTTTTTGCCATGGACACTGATTATTAAGGGGCAAAGATAGGTAAAGTTGGGTAATTTCTTAGGATGAGAGATTGTTTAATTGTTGAATTGTTAGAGACAAAACCTGCCTGCACTTTAATAGCACACTGATTGGACTGATGAGACTGATTTATTAAGATAAGAGAACAAATCAATGCAATTCATAATAATCAGTTTAATCAGTGTCCTATTTAGTTTGATAAATTGGAATCCGGATTTTGAAAATCTGCAAAAGTGTAACATCTTTGCAAAAAAGCCAATTATGACCAAAAAAGAACGTTTTGAAAAAGTAACGGCCTATTTTAAAGAGAACATGCCCGTTGCCGAAACCGAACTTGAATACAACAACCCCTATGAGCTTTTGGTGGCGGTTATTCTTTCGGCGCAGTGCACCGACAAAAGGGTTAACGTAATTACCAAAGATTTTTTCAAACAATATCCCGACCCTGAAACGCTGGCAAGAAGCGAAGTACCCGATATTTTTGAACTTATCAGAAGTTGCTCCTACCCCAACAACAAAGCCAAACATCTTTTGGGTATGGCAAAAATGCTGTTGACCGATTTTAACGGCCAAATTCCCTCCGACATTGATGAGCTGCAAAAGCTCCCCGGAGTAGGCCGTAAAACGGCCAACGTTATCGCTTCGGTAATTTTTAACAAGCCTGCCATGGCTGTTGACACACATGTTTTCAGGGTAGCTGCCCGCATAGGACTTTCGCACAATGCCAAAACACCCCTTGAAACCGAAAAGCAACTCATTAAATATTTTCCGGATGAGTTGATACCCCTGGCGCACCATTGGCTTATCCTGCATGGCCGTTATGTTTGCCTGGCCCGCAAACCCAAATGTGAGCAGTGTGGTTTAAAAGCTTTTTGTAAGTATTATGAAAAAACAAAGATTAAATATTAAACAATCAAGGTAATACTAACTTCTATATACAGACACTTTACAGTGTTGTATTCATCATTAACGGCTAATTCCTATTTTGATGTAATAGATTATTATTTTGGCCCGCTAGGGACGCCATATTTCTAGAAAGAAATTACAATAAACAATAAAAGTCCCGTCAGGGACGATATCAGCCTATCCTCCTTTGTCGCGTTACCCCTCCAAAGGCCGGTATGAATTTTTGTCATTTGATTCGCAGGTTCTTCGTAATTAATTTCAAATCATGATTATAACCTTATATTTATTGTTTTATGCTATTCCTGCTGTACATCTAAAAAGCACGTCCTTCTATGTGGACATAATCAATAAAACTCGTTAATTGCAAAAACAAATTGAATATACAATTGAGTTTGGACATTAGCTATTTCTCTAATATCCCGTCCCTGACTGGACTGTTAAATGTTGGTATACATTTTTCTCTAGAAATATGGCGTCCCTGACGGGACTAATTACCATTTATATTGAAATAGTTTGAAATTTATTTGATTTGACAAAACCTTTAAACGCATCAAAATAGGAATTAGCCAATGACTGGCTAATTCCTATTTTGATGTGATAGTGATTTTGTTAAGCTAAAAAACTTTACCTGTTTTTTTTAACAACTCTTTACCAAAGTCCCGAAGGGATGCTATTTGAAT
>JALVAQ010000052.1 GCA_027011095.1 Bacteroidales bacterium | reverse complement strand
ATTCACCACTTCTTCTAAACATGATTTTTTATGGCTTGTTTACTCTTTAAAGATACAAAATTATCCTCAAACAATAAAGGTTTTTTTGTAAGAGTTTTCGGAGGGGTCTCAACTTTTGAAGGGTCAACCAAAACCAATCCGTTTTTTCCGCCAAATAACAGCCTGCCGTCATTTAGCTTAACAGCCGCAGCATTATCTTCTTTATACTGCAATTTTATGGCAGAAGCGTAATCGATAATACTGTTTTCTTTGCTAAAATATTTTAACGTTCCCAAATTTGTCATCAGCCATACCGTAGAAGAATCTTCAGGTAAAACACTATAAACCTGGATGTTTTCATATTTTTTATTCAACATAATTTTTTTAACGGTTTTGTTGTTGGCGCTTCCGAGGTAGAGTCCTGATGTAGCTATCCAGATATTTCCCGAAGGGTCTTTTTTAACATCATATATTTTCATTGGAACAGCATCGCTCTTTCGTATTTCCTTACCGGAAAACCATATAGACGTATCTTTTTCAGGCAGATACAGGTGCAACCCGGTAGAGGTAGTGCCCATCCACAAATTGTTGTTTTTGTCCACTTCAAGACAGGTAATCAATCGCGACATAAAACTTTTATTGAATTTATATTGGTAGCTCTTGCCAAACGTCCCTCTATTTTTATCAAAAGTCATAAGGCCGAAGCCCCCCCAAAAACCCAAATAAGTCCTGCCTGCAGAATCAAAGGCAATTTCGTTGTACCAATCTTTTTGGTGATTGGCTTTCCAATAAGTATAGAGCGTAAAACTATTGTTGTCAGGATGTAAAACGCCAAAACCAACTCCCGCCCATAAACTTACATAAATTTCGTTTGCAGGGCTTATGTTGATACTTCTTATATTATTTGCAGCCAACCCTTTTGTGTTTTCCTTATTGAAATGAGTTATTGTTAATGTTTCAGGATTAAGCCTGTCAATTCCTTTTCCGGTTGTGCCTATCCAAACCATTCCGGCCTTATCAATTGCCAGCGATGAAATAGAAGAGGAGATGAGTGTTTCTTTTGAAGAAGGAATGTGAAAGAGGTGCTTTACACCCAAACTTCCCAACTTAAAAACAGAAACGCCGTTGGCCGTAGCAATCCATATTTGATGGTAGTTATCTTCAAAAAGGTCGTAAATATAATTGCTTACCAGCGATGCATCGTTTTCCTCTTCAGGAAAATAGAGTGTAGCTTCTCCGGCTTCAGGATTAAAACGCATGAGGCCTTTGGCGATAGCAAACCATATTTGACCCGTATGATCTTCTAAAATGGCCCATGATGATGACTTGTAAAACAGGTCGAAAGTTTTCTTTTCTCTGTCGTAAAGATAAATGCCATCGGTTGAGCCAACCCAAAAATTATCATGCTTATCGATATAATAGTATGAGACATCGTTTTTGAATTTAACTCCCGGAGCACGGGTATATCCTGATATGGGAAAAGTATATAACTTGTTGTTTTTTAAATCCAAACGGATAGGCCCAATATTTCTTCCCCCAATCCAGATTTTATTTTTATCGCGCAACAGAGTATGATAAAGATAGTAGGGTTGAAAGCTTTGGTGATGCTTGTATGTTGCCGTGATGTTTAAGCTTTGTGCATCCATTTTATAAATCCGCCCATGTTCCGTATCAAACCATATCAGGCTATCGCCGTCAATTAAAACTTCACGCACGAAAAAAACATCAGATGGCGAATCCGAAGAGTCATTTACGAATACGCGCGCAAAATCATCAGAGTCGTATTTATAATAGCACAAACCACTGCTTGTGGCTATCCACAACCGGCCACGGGTATCTTGTTTTATGTCATACACCTCTGTTGCAGGTAACGAGCGTGGCGACCAGTTATTAATGTAATGCCTTACGTTGGTTCCGTCAAAACGATACAAACCACTTAACCCACCCAACCAGATATATCCGTACCTGTCTTGAATAATAGTGCTTATTTTACCGCTTTCTTTACCAAGACGAGGTGTAAAATTTTCGAAGCGGGCATAAATATCCCGATTGGTTTTTTTTATTTGAGGAATACTTCCGGCATTGGAAACAAAGGGAATTAAAAGCAAAAACAGATACGTTATTGGCTTAAGCAAATTAATCGATATTGAGTTTTTAAGGGTATTCAAACCTTATTTGAAATTAAAGATAAAATAAGAGCTATCCCACAATGAACAAATATAATAATAATCACTGAATCAGGTTGCAATATTTTATCTCCCTAAAGCTTAAAGCATTTTACAAAACATGGAAATCTGCTAAACACAAAGCCGTACTTTAACTTACAAACCTACATCAGCGGAGGAAGACCTCGATTAGGTCATTGGTTTTTTGCATGATGTTACTAAGTAACTCGTTTGCCTGTTGTGCTTTATGCGAGTTAAAGAATCTTATCTTTCTCAGGTTAAGTACTGTTTTTTTGTAAAGGTTCTTCCATTTCCAGGCTACCACTGCCGACAGTGGCAACGAAATAAAATAACCAACGGCTATCCATCCTGAAAACATCACCCAAATAGCCGCAGTTTGCAAGAGATAAAATATTGGGAAAGTGAGCATGGTAAGGACAAAAATAAAAGAGGTATGAAAAATTTCATCTTTAACCTTTCGAGCCCGGTTATGGGGAAGCTGAAACGCAAGAAGATGGTTTATCCAACCATAAAGAAAAAGAGGAAAGGTTAAAACCAAAATTAATATTGATATGGCATTTTTTAAAACTGAAGGCTTGTTTATCAAATCTCTAAAACCAAACTTCTCATCCTGCAACAAAGATGTAAGCTGCTGAAAATCGTTGTTAAGCATATCAACATTTTCAGGTGAAGATGCAATGGCTTTATCAAATATCTCCACAAATTGTCTGTCAGCAAAAAAACCATCGGCTTCGCTATTGGGATTCCTTCCGGTTTTTAAGCACATTGTTTTTCTATAAACAACCCTAAGCTCATTTATTAAATCGTAATACTCAACACTTTCAATATTAATAATAAGCTCTTTCATCTTTTTAGCAAGATGATTTTTTATAAGGTTCAGCCCTTTGGCGGGGTTTTCCTGATAGCTATCAAGAAATTGTGCCACCAGTATAGGCTTGCCAAATACAATAATTTTCCGGCTGCGACAATGGGTATAATCGTCGTAGTCAATACCTACGGGAACAATACCAATTCCCTCTTTTACTTTTCCCGTTTCTTCGGTTTGAAAAGCAATACGGGCAAATCCCTTTTTAAGAGGACGTAAACGGCGTATTCCGGCATGATTGCCTTCGGGAAGGATAACCAACCCGTTGTATGCATTGAGCACATCAACGGTTTTATCAAAAACAGCCTGATTTTTTTTTAGAGTATCAATACCATCACGAATACGATAGATGGGTAAAATCTTTAAAAAATAGAGTATCGTCGCAAACTTTTTAAAAATATCGGATCGAGCCATAAAAACCAACTGCTTTTTAACCGAGAAAAGCATGGCCAACGCATCCATTAACGCATTTTGATGGTTGGGGGTAAAAATCAACGATTTGTTTTCGGGTACGTTATCGTAATTAATCACTACAATTTTTCGGTAAAACACAACCCTATACCAAAACCTCACATAATAAAAAAGGACTCTATACCAAAACGATTTTTTTTCAATATTCTGAAACCCCATAACTTAAGCTCTCTTTTTTTTACGCGAGACAATCCCGTAGGTAAAGTTGGTCCAAATACCGGCAATAAACAGGCCGGCAATAATATGCCAGATTCCCCACCAGGCAGCAATAATAGCCATTCCACCCAATTCCATTTCAGGAGGAAAAATTTTGGGATTAAAAATTAACACCAACGCAAGGCCCGAATTTTGAATGCCGGTTTCAATGGAAATCGTTTTTCGATCAACCATGGGGCGTTTTAAAATAGCAGGTAAAAAATAACCCGATGCAAATGCCAATGCATTGTGGCCTAATACAATAAGAAATATATATTTTATTACCAGCATAAAATAATCAAAGTTCTTGGCCAGTGCCATAACAACAATGGCT
>JALVAQ010000051.1 GCA_027011095.1 Bacteroidales bacterium | reverse complement strand
AACATCCCTGAATTATTATTTCTTCCTGTTGATTTGGCATGCTAATTTTTTTGCCTTTACCTATTAGTGATTGAAAACCCGGAAATGGTTGCCTAAAAGTAGGAAAAAATGTTAGAAAGGGGGTTTTTGTTTCAGATTGCAAGGATATGGCAGCTTGACCCGAGGGAGATTATTGTTATGGCCATCTGATGTTATGCCGTTATGGATGGATACCAGAGTAAATGGTTAGTATATAATTACAAACCTCCTAAAACCCAAATTTTGGTTAGGGTTTTAGGAGGTGGGTTAGAGCAAAAAATTTAAAAGAATTAATTTTGCTTTTTGTAAGATGTTGTACCGTTGTTATTAGCCTTTTTTCTTAAACCCAAGGATACGGTAGTTTAGCGAACCGAGGAATGATTTCCTATCACCAATTATTCCGGCTTCAAACCTGATTTGCCAGTGTTTGTTAAGTTGAAATTGGGTACCGAGCAACATGTTCCACATTTGTGCAACCTGCTTGTCTATACCATATTTTATAACCGATTCACCTTCGCGTGTATCAATGGCATCAACAATTGGTGTTAACTTTTTGTCGGCTAATTTTTTCTGAAATTCAGTAGCTTCATTGTTATACCAATCCCAGTAATTGCCAACAAGTTGATCTTTTTTGTCCCATACTTCCTGAGGCAATGCTTCGCTTAGTTTTACAGCACCCACGGTTTCCGACTGCATTTTTACGCGCATTGCACCAACCCAAACAGCAATATTCCGGTAGGGTTTCTTTTTAAAAGTAAAGGTGTGCCCCACTCTGATTCCCATCACATTCACGCGAGTCGGTTTGTCAAGCAATTCAGGTTTATTCCATGTAAAGTTAAAGTCAGCCGATATCCACACCGGGCCAACACCACCGGCTCCCAAAATACCAAATCCGGCAGTTCTGATACCCTGATCAACTACCGACTTCATCTCAAAAGGCATATTACCCAAATTGGTAATATTTACTTCGGTATGTGATTTTCCATAGCCAAAAATTCCATAAACATTCAGGAATGGAAATATCCAGATATCTGGCCTTACGTTAATTGAATAGGAAGTGTTTCTGTTTTCGCCAAAACCAAGAAGCTCCTCGCCATTTTCATCAACAATGGGTGTTAAATCAAAACTGTTTTCGGGCTTGTAGGCATTTTGAAATCCCAACCTAAGGTTGTCGATTAAGATTCCCTGATCTGCCCAAAAGTAGTTCATCATAAAACCAATGGGATAAGGGATGTCGAAACCTTTACTATACGCACCCTGCCCAAGAAAAGGAAAAACATAATTGTATTTAACCTGTTTCAGGCTGTCATTATAGGATTGATGTTTTTTCATCACTTTTTTAGAAGTGTACTGTGCCTGGCTTTCCAAAGCACTCATCAAAAAGACTGCAAGTAGCAGCATTGAGATTTTGTAAAACTTTTTCATTTGATTTGAATTTTATTAATAATTATGGTTTTACGCTTTATAAAGATAAATTTAAAAAAAAGGTGCTTATTTATTCTTTTCGGGTTTTTTACCTGCTCCGATGGGAATATTAAGTTTTATGTAGAGTGAACTATTTTTGGTTCCGGGCATTCCTTTAAGTACATTTACAAACCCGTAATAGTATTTAGCTCCTATGGTCCATCCGGTTCCTTTAAAAAGCTTGTATCCGGTACCAACCATAATGCCCGCATCTATTTTATTGATTTTATCTTTATTGTACTCCTTAAAAATGGCATCGGAGCCTTCAATGTCTGATTCGAACTCAACCCACGATTTATACATTAATGAAAACTGAGGCCCCGCTTCCAAATAAAAATGATTTTTAAACTTAAACCTGGCCAGCACAGGAACCATAAACGAGTTAATTTTAAGGCTGTAATCTCCTTCAATTCTATCGCCATTGTTGTGGAAGTATTTTTTTGCTTCCAATACGTCTAAATCGGTATCTGATAGATTGTCAATACCAAAATTTGACTTTACCAACACTCCGGTGTAAAGTGACCATTGATTTTTTATGCGTATATCAAAATAGAACCCCAGGTTCCATTTGCGGGCATAGTCGGCAGTTTCAAGTCCTGATATTTTTGTCCAGTTCATGCCACTTTCTAATCCAAACTCCAGCCCGTCGGAATTTAACTTGTCACCCAAAAGCAGTGTGATTAATACCTGTGACTGCACCAAAGAGGCACTAATTAGAAAGATTAACAAGAATAGAATTTTTTTCATCTGTTATATTTTATTTATTAATCATTTAAGCCATGATGTTCCTACCACAACATATACTGCCCATTGTTCAGGCCCATGAGCAATGTCAAGTCCCATTTTTAAGCCGAAAAGCCGTGCGATGAGATACCGGAATCCGGCACCTCCATTCCATGCTGACGAATTATCGGTTAGCTCATCCAGCGATTTATAAGCTTTTCCGAAACCGCCAAATCCTACAATACTCCATCTTTGGGTAAGCATAACCTCCTGCTCGGTTTCCACTAAAGCAGTGAGTTCACCCTGATAGCGCATGGCCGGAACACCACGCAAATATACGAAAGGCATCATATAAAACGGACTGTCGCCGGTAGCAAATTGCGATTCTAACCTGAAACCTGCTGTCCATCTGTTTTTTATCACCGGAAGATAGTAGTGTAAAAAGAATGTAAAACGGCCAAAATTGCGGTCGCTGCCAAGGATTTCAAGATATTGATCGTAAGTTAAATTTACTCTTAACCCTTTGGAAGGAGAAAAGATATTGTTGAAATTTTCATACTCCGCAATAAAGCCAATGCCGCTGTTTACAAGATCCTTGTCCAGCGGATTGATGCCCGGGATTTCGCTGTCATCAAAAAAAGTAGCGGTTGTCTTCATAAGTTGGTATTTGCCTCCCAGCATAAACCGGCTTTCTTTAATACGAAAAAGAACCTGTTGTAAAAGGAAATAGCTGTTGAGGTTAAACTTTGTCGGATGTTTGTCAAGCAGGCCATCACCCACTCCGTAGTATTTAAGTTTGATGTCGCCATAACCAAAAGCACCGCGGTACCGTATATGATCCTCTTTCCAGAAACCGGCGTACCCGGCACCGGCAAACCATGTTTTGTTGGAGGTGATTCCTCCGCCTGCTCCAACCACATCGGGCATTTGAAACTTTTTGCCGGCCTTTTCTTTTTTCGGAATAAAAAAAAGCCCTGCTACGGCAGCACCGTAACCCACTGCCGGCTCAGTAATGGGAGAGACAATCGGCAAAAACCCATGAAGATTGTTTAAATAGTAGCTTACATCAAGCGCATTATCCAGCGTGTCGATGAAAGTTTTCTGCTTTTTTTGTGCAACACTGTTGGTTGGAGCCAACATTACTGCCATGCAAAGGACTGATGCTATTATAACTATTCTCTTCATTTCCGGAAAACTATTTTACGGTGTACCCTTTACCTTCCATACAGACTGAGAAGGCTTTGTTAAAATTAGTCATTAACTCTTTTTGTTTGGCAGCAGCTGCCTGATTATTTTGTTGCTGTTCCACTTGGTCACCTACAACTTTTGCCCTGCGGCCACGCAGCCCGCCAACAACAGCTCCAATGGCAGCACCTTCTCCTGCATCGCCTGCAGCAGCACCTCTGGCAGCGCCTCTTACAGCAGAACCGTCAACAGAACGGTCAACTTTTTTGGCTTCCACTTTTGTGGGATTTATGGGATCGTACCCTGTTTGCTCTTTTGCCCATTTAAAACAGGCCGTTTCATCGGCATCCTGGGTTTTTGCATTCTGATTCTTTGAAGGAAAAACATAAAGTCCAAGGCTTTTTGCGATGGTTGTTTTTGATTCCTGTGCATTAAGCTGCGAAAGCCCCAATACTAATAATGCCAAAGGAAATATTATTTTAAATCGTCTCATTTTTTATTGTTTATAAATTATTTGGATTAATAAAAACATAACCTAACTGACGGAGGGCATCGGCTTCGTTGTAAAAGGTATAGCTCTTAACAATTTCCCCTTTTTCAATACGATAAATGGTGTTAGCCCATAACGTGACTTCCTGCTTATTTTTATAA
>JALVAQ010000050.1 GCA_027011095.1 Bacteroidales bacterium | reverse complement strand
ATCTTGAATGATAATAGGCCATAAACTAATGATTTAATCATTGATAAATTGTAATAAATATTCATTAGACCATTTCTTGCCACCATCGGTTGTATTCCAATCCTTTTTTAATCCTGCTATGGTAAACCCTGCCTTATCAAACAGTTTGAGGCTGTTGGTATTGCTGCTTTCTACGTTGCAAAAGAGCTGATGAAGGTTTAACTTATTAAAGCAATAGGACTTCAATAATTCAAGAGCCGTTGAAGCGTATCCTTTGTTTCTGTAAGCTTCAACAATTACGATGCCTACGCCTGCTCTTTTGTTATGAGGGTCAATGCTAAACAGGTCGATGGTTCCGATGGTTTCACCTGAGACAAGGTCAATCATAAACCGAACCTGATTTGCTTCAAAAGGGTTTTTTTCAGCCATTAAAACATATTGTTCCATTTCAAACCTTGAAAAAGGCCTCAATGTTTGGCTCACATGCCAAAGTTTTTCATCATTTTCCAAGTGATAAAGAAAATCCACATCAGCAGGTTCGGGAGCACGTAAAACAATATTTTTTAATTTCAACATTATAGCTTTATTTTTCCAATGAATACCCTTTTTGCAGGCCCGCTAAGCCATATCCCGGTAAAGGGCATTTTTCCTTTAAAATCAACTCTGAAATCTCCACCACGGGTTTTTATACGCCTGATTTTATTTCCGGTTTCCAAAAAAGCAGCCAAAGCGGAAGCCGTTACCCCGGTGCCGCATGAAAGGGTTTCATCTTCAACCCCTCTTTCGTATGTTCGTACAAAAATCACATCCTTGTCAAGTTGCACAAAGTTAACATTGGTTCCATCCGGCTGATAAGCAGTGCTGTTTCTTATTTCCCTACCTTTATTAAAAACGTCAATATCTTCTGCATCCTTTACAAATTCAATGTGATGTGGCGATCCGGTGTTTAAAAAGTAACCGTTTTTATGTTGGGAAACTTTCGCCACAGGAGTCATTTCAAGCGATACATCATATATGCCGTGATCCGGGTCAGCGGTATTAATAACTGCCTGATGGAACCCGTCAACAGCATTAAAAAGCATCTTTTTACCGGCCAGATTATGTGAAAATGCAAAAGCGGCGATACACCGTCCACCGTTGCCACACATGGTGCTAAGCTGCCCGTCGGAATTGTAATAGAGCATCTTAAAATCAGCCTTATCGTCAGGTTCAAGCAGCATCAGGCCATCAGCACCAATGCCAAAACGTCGGTGACATAAATGGCTTACATCTTTTTTGGTTAAAGAAACTGTGCCGTTCATGTTGTTGATAATGACGAAATCATTGCCGTTGCCATGATATTTTTCAAAATCAAGCATCATAATTTAAAAATTGTTAACCGCCTTGCCTGTGGCAGGAAATTTGAGCGTGCAAGATACGAATAAGTAAGAAATAGTAATGCTTTTAGCTTAACATTTCTTAACTACCTGTTTGCAACAAAACAATATATAAATCGTAATGAGTGTAAACTTTAAAAATTTATTAAAACCATGAAAACATTTTTGAAAAGTTTTGGCGGAGCTGTTGCCGGCACATTGTTGGTACTTTTAACCATGTATTTTATTATTAAACCCGAATCTCAAACAGGTTCAGGCCAATTAAAAGCCCATCAGGCCAACTACACGGTTGCTACTTTAAACGGAGGGCATAAAACGCCGGTTATGCCGGCCTCGCTTCCGGCTGCATTGCCCGAAGCACAAATTGATTTTACCACAGCTGCTCAAAAAACGGTAAATGCCGTGGTGCATATTAAAACTGAGATGTCGGTTAAGCCTGTCAATTACGATAATTTTTTCGACCCTTTCAGAAACTACTTTTATCCCCATCAACCCAACAGCATTGTGGCATTTGGCTCGGGTGTAATTATTTCGGGCGATGGATATATTGTTACTAACAATCATGTTGTGGATGGCGCTGATAAGATTATGGTTACCTTTAACGATAAAACCGAAAAGGAAGCCAGAATTGTAGGAACCGATCCCAGCACCGACTTAGCTTTGATTAAGGTTGATGGCGATGGCTATGAATACTTAACTTATGGCGATTCTGATAAGTTGAAAGTGGGAGAGTGGGTATTGGCCGTTGGAAACCCCTTTAACCTCACTTCAACGGTTACGGCAGGTATTGTAAGTGCAAAAGCCAGAAATATTAATATTTTGGGCGGTGCTTCAGCTATTGAATCTTATATTCAAACAGATGCAGTTGTTAACAAGGGTAACAGCGGCGGAGCATTGGTAAATGCAAAGGGTGAACTGGTGGGAATTAATGCCGCCATCGCTTCGCATACAGGTGTTTACGAAGGGTATTCATTTGCAATTCCGGTTAACCTGGTAAAAAAGGTGGTTGAAGATTTGAAAAATTATGGAGAAACCCAACGGGGTTATCTTGGCGTTCAAATCAGAAATATTGATGCTGAATTTGCCCAGTCGGCAGGTATTGATAAGTTGCAGGGCGTATATGTTGCCGGTGTGGTAGATGGCAGTGGTGCCGATGATGCCGGCATTAAATCGGGCGATATAATTCTTGCCATTAACGATAAGCCTGTTAACAGCTTGTCAGAATTGACAGGTATTATTGGCCAATACAGGCCCGGTGATAAAGTTGTGGTTAAGCTAAATAGCAATGATGATGTGGATGTTGTACAGGTAACACTCAAAAAGCGTGATAATTCAACCAATTTGGTTCGTAGCTCCGATTCATTTTACAACGATGTTCTCGGTGCCTGGCTTCAAGCTGCCCCTGATGATCAGCTTTCAAACCTGGGTCTAAACAACGGACTAAAAGTTGTTGATGTAAAAGAAGGTATTCTCGACCGCGGTGGTATAACAAAAGGATACATCATATACAACGTTAACGGGGTGGCAGTAAACTCCGAAGCCGATTTAAATAAAGCAATAAAGAACAGCAGGCGTAAAGTTGTGAAAATAAAAGGTATGTACCCTGACGGCGTTAAAATTTCATTTGAATTTATATTGTAAAAAACTTGTTATTTAGATTTTTTTTAAATAAATTTGTCAGCCCCAAATAAAAAAACAGAATATGAGACAACTCAAGATAACCAAATCGATTACGAACCGAAATACAGCGTCGCTGGACAAGTATTTGCAGGATATTGGCAAAGAAAGTCTGATTACAGCCGATGAAGAGGTTGAGTTGGCTCGGAGGATTAAAACCGGCGACAAGGTAGCGCTTGAGAAACTCACAAAAGCAAATCTTCGGTTTGTGGTTTCTGTTGCCAAGCAATATCAAAACCAGGGCCTAAGCCTTCCGGACCTAATTAACGAAGGTAATCTGGGATTAATTAAAGCCGGCCAGCGTTTTGACGAAACAAGGGGCTTTAAATTTATTTCGTATGCCGTTTGGTGGATTCGTCAGTCTATTTTGCAAGCACTTGCCGAGCAGAGTCGTATAGTACGGTTGCCGTTAAATCAGGTAGGTTCGTTAAACAAAATAAAAAAGGCTACGGCCATGTTGGAGCAGCAGCTTGAAAGGCCTCCATCGGCTGAAGAGATTGCTGAAGCTATGGAACTTCCAGAGCATAAAATTGATGCTGCCCTTAAGATTTCCACCAAGTTTGTTTCCATTGACGCACCCATAGGACAGGAGGAAGATACCAAATTTTTAGACCTGTTTGTCCCAAAAAATGCTACCAATACCGATGAGGACTTGATGCGTGAGTCGTTGGGCAAGGAGATTCAGCGGTCGCTGTCAACTTTAAGTGAAAAGGAGCGCGACGTTATCAATTTGTATTACGGATTGGGTGAACGCACGCACGAATATACACTGGAAGAGATTGCTGTAAAATTTAATCTTACCCGCGAGCGTGTGCGGCAAATTAAAGAAAAAGCCATACGAAGGCTTCGTAATACATCGCGAAGCAGATTGCTTAAAGCTTATTTGGGACAATAATTTAAAATTCGACATACAAAAAAAACTCTCTGCCATGTGTGGAGAGTTTTTTTGATACATTTTTAAAGGGCTAATTCCTATTTTGATGTGATAGTGATTTTGTTAAGCTAAAAAACTTTACCTTT
>JALVAQ010000049.1 GCA_027011095.1 Bacteroidales bacterium | reverse complement strand
GGGGATTTAACACAGGGTTTTTTTAAGATTATTAGCAACTTTGACAAAGTCCCAGACAACAAAATCCGACAATACTCTATCGGTTCTATAATGGTGTTATCACATCAAAATAGGAATTAGCCAACAATTATGTAGCCGATAACATTGTATAACAGAACTTATTTGTTTTTAGTTCCGAATGTCTGTATTTTTGCATCGAAACTTAAAAATGGGGAAAAATGGAAAACGAGCAAAACAATATTGAAATTCAGGATCATGACATGCCAAAAAACTCCAATCTTTGGATGTATATTCTGCTGGTAATTTTCGCACTTGGAATCATTGGCCTTTCCATAAAACTTATTTCGGTAAAAAACGAGATGAAAGGACTTTTGGTTGAAAAAGAAGCTCAACGAACCGAACTACAGAATGAGCTTGATTCACTGATTATTCAACACCAGCAAATAAAAGCCGAATATGGCCAGCTGTCTGATTCTCTCTCTTCAAAAGACAGCATTATTCAGGCCAACGCCGTTGAAATTAAAAAACTGCTAAACACTAAATGGGAATATTATAAGATTAAGAAAAAACTGAGCCGTTTACAGGTTATATCGCAGGGATACGTTCGCCAGATGGATTCAATTTATAATGTTAACCACCAACTTACCGAAGAGAACCAAAAAATAAAAGAAGAGATTATCATTGAAAAAAGAAAAAACAAACAACTACAAAAAACCAAAGAGGAACTAAAAGGTAAAGTTAAAAAGGCAGCAGCGCTTCAACTGTTTGGCTTAAAGGCAACACCGGTTCACAGAAAAGGAAGCGGAAAAGAGCGCCCCACTGATAAAATAAAACGGGTTGACAGGGTAAAGGTTTGTTTTACCATAGGCAAAAACACCATTGTTGACCCCGGTAATAAAACATTATATATCCGAATTGCCCGGCCCAATAAAGAAATATTGGTTAAAGGTCGTGGCGACCGCTATTCCTTTATGTTTAATGGTGAAAAACTGCAATACTCCATTATGCAAACCATCGACTATCAAAATCAGTCGGTTGATCAGTGTGTATACTGGAATCGTCGCTCCACCCTTGAGTTAAACCCCGGAGTTTATCATGTGGATGTTTTTGAAGGCGATGATGAAATAGGACATACAACGTTTACGCTGAAGTAAAAAAACCAACGTTTCGTAATTGTTTTTTCCTGAAAATTCCCAAAAAGGAATTTGGGAATTTAATAGGAAGTGTATTTCTGCTGTATTGTTGTATCCAACCCTTTCCCTTACCTTACCATGTTTTAATCGCTTTTTTAACAGCTTGTATCGAAAGTGTGTCGCTGTTTAAGCTCCACACCAACGATTTGCTGAGGGTGGTATTATCGTTGTCGTTGTTATAAAATATTACTGCTTTTAAATCCGGATATTTTTCAGGTAAATTACTAAGTGCATTACTATACCATTTATCGCGTTCGCCACCAACAGCAAGGCTGCCGAACTCTGTAATAATAATGGGCTTTTTAAAGGAGGCCAGCCAATCGTAATAATCACCAAATATTTCGCTAAAACTCCACCATTTCGACCATAAAGCCACGGTGCCGTAGTTTAACGCACCAACACCTACCCAGTCAACATACTCATTACCCGGATAATATTCGCTGTACAACAAATAAGCAGGGTGTGGTGACCAAACCCAAACAGCATTGGTAACACCCTGCTCCTTGAATTTTGTTACTACATATCTCCAAAAGTTGATAAAATCCTGCGGTTTATTGTTTTGAGGCCCCCATGGGTAGCGATAGGGGTCGTTCATCTCGTGCCCCAATCGAATAAAAACAAGTTTACCAAAACTTTTTACATCTTGTGCCCACTGGTTAATATAATAGTCGTAGTCACCATTGGTTACATCTTTCAGACCGTTTTTGTTGGGGTCTTCTTTGTGTGGCAGGTTGTGCTCCTCGCGGTCGAAATCGTTTAGCCATGGTTCCCAGGTAATAAAAGTGGTTGACCCCAAATTATAAATTGCCTTTGCATATTTTACCGGAAAACGTTGTTCGGGCTTGTCGCCCCAGGCAGTATAAAGTTGAATAAACGGGAGGTCGAACTGAAAACTTTTTTCCAACGACAAGATATGGTCGAACGATTTTTTATAATGATTGTCGTAAATTCCCAACAAAATCGTATCGGGGTGGTTCATCAACTTTTTATTGTTACGATATTTATCGAACCAACCCAGAGCTTTAGACCGGATGGGTTCGCGGTTACTTAACAGAATACTGTTTTCCAAATCGGTAACAGCCGAGCCTACCTGAGTGAATACATCTTCCAACGGGCCTGTGCTTTTTTTGCCAAGAAAGGTGAAAACCAAAATAAGGATGATTCCTGTTATAATGGCACCGGTTGTAAAGGCAAATCTATATACTGTTCTTTTCATCTGTTTTTATTTTTATTCTACTTAAATCAACTTTTCTCCAGGGTTCGTCTTCGGGCAGGTTTTTCGATTCGTAGGCTGCAAAGATGCCTCCGGCGACTAATATTACCGAAACTCCGGCAAAGGCAAACATGCCCCATATCTGGTCACTTGTAAGTACCAATACCCCTTCCGAAACAGTGGTAAGCCTTTGGTAAATAACCCAGACAAGCGTTAACACAAACAACACCACATGCAGTATCAACGGACGGGTATAGGGGCTAAGCCCTTTAACCGCTTTTTTCGCCGTGGGGATGTATGGAATATCAGCGTTTACCAGCGACAATAAACTGCCCAACAGAAACACCGGCCAGGTGGCGGTTTTTAATATCATACCCCGCCAGTGAAAACCTCTTTCGGCATCGGGATGCGAAAGCCAGCGCTGTACAAAAAGATAAATGGCAATGGCAATAATCACAATGGGTGCCCCTTTAATAATAAACTCCCCAAAGTTCATGTTGGCCGGTAACACTCCCAACCAAAAATAGAGAAACGGAATGGTGAAGTATAAAAAACTTGTTAAGCCGACCAAATAGTAGGTGCTGATGGACAGATAGGATACCCGTTGCCAAAAGTTCAGCCCTTTAAAATTTTGCGGAATTTCGGTAAAAAGCACCTCAAAAACGCCTCGCGACCATTTTAGCTGCTGCTTGCAAAACGACCCGAAATCTTCAGGTACAAGCCCGCGGCTAACCACTATGGGAGTAAAAACCGACTTCCAGCCTTTTGCATGAAGCCGGATGGAAGTAATCAGGTCTTCGGCAAGCCCTATTCCGTGGCCGCCAATGGATTCAAGCGCTTTTTTACGAAAGGTACAGTTGGCACCAATGGCTACACTTGAACCATAGCCAAATAAACCCATTAGAGTAGGTCCGTAAAAGGTGTAGGTTTGCTCGGCAGCTCCTTTGGCGGTAAACGAACGATACTGGTTATAGTAAGTTTGTGCCACTTGCACAAAACCCACCTTTTCATCTTTAAAATAACCCAGCACCTTATCCAGAAAGTTGGGAAAAGGGATGTGGTCAGGATCCATTATCAAAACAAAATCCTCATCAATCATTTTAAGGGCGGCATTTACCTTTCCTGCTTTGGCACCGGGTAACCCAACAAGGTTGAGCCATACGGCACCATGTTTTTCGGCTATCTTTTTAAACGCCGGATCCTGCGTGTCGTCTAACAAATAAGTAGTGTGAGGATAGGTTATGTTGGCACAGGCTTCAAGTGTTTTGTCGAACATACTCAACGGTTCGCCGGGGGAGCTGGTGGTGAAAATTGCCACTTTTAACCCTTTTTCGGCAGGTACAAACTCAGGTTTTTTTACGCGCAAATAGTTGAGCCAGATTAAAAAAATACGGGTGATGCCATACCACGTTATCAGCGAAAGCAAAATAAACAACGGCAACGATTCGATATGCTCGGCACGAAACCACCAGTCGGCAAAACGAATGATGCTTAGCACGCCGGCCACAAACAACACGAGATAAATAAACCGATCGAAGTTTGTAACACCACGGGCTTCACGATATTTCCAAAAATCCTTATCCTTTTTCTTTAGCATATTAAAAATAAATTTTTAACCCCACATTAAAATTGTTTGTGTTATAATAAAAGGTTTGCAAATATTGATACGACAGGTTTAATGTTATTTTATCCGACAGGTTGGCGTTCAGGTCGAAACCTATATCCAAAGGAGTAAATTTTTCCTGATAAAAGCCTTCGTTAATGATGGTTTTTCCATTTCGCTTATCAAGATAAAGATAGGGATTCATGGCGCGCGAAAAAACACCCACCGAAGCATGCAACTTTATGTTAACCCTATCGGAAGGCACAACATACAGGTTAACAAGCAATGAGTTTGAAAACTGATTATTTGGCGTAAAATAGGGGTTGTAAACACCTGTTATCTGCTTTGTTGAATCGTAATCTGTTAATATGTCGTCAAGTGGTTGTTCCGAAACAAACCTACTCTCGCCGGCATTGGAGTAATTAAAAGCATAGCCTGCATTTACCCTGAAAACCGAAAATTTAAAGGTTGGGCTAAGCACCCATGCATAAGCGGTATGAACCTGATTGGTATCAGGAAAAAATTCACCAATGTAACCGATATTGGCATTAACATTGTTTTCGGTTTCCCACGAAAGAGAAGCGCTGTACCTGTTACGTAAAAACGGTTTGGCAATGCTGGAAACGGTGTATGTGTAAGGCGACCGTTCGCCTCCGGCTTTGATGTGCAGGTTTTGGGTTAGTCGCTTATCTATCTGTAGTTGCCAGGTAATATCCATTGTATTGTTGATGGCGGTATAAAACCCACCTAATCCTACAACTGCTTTAAACCCGGCATTTGGAATGATAAAGCTGTTTTGTAACGAAAAACCAGACATATCCGATGTTAAACTGTCAGCCGAAAAGCTTTGGTAATTAACTTTAAACGAAAGATTTAATAAATGAGAGTGGTACCAACCTCCCGAAAGTTGCGGCATCAGGAGGCTCATGGGTTGCGAATCTTTAGTGTATAAAAAGTCGCCTTTAAACCACGGGTTTACAATGTGCGAAACCTCTGTATAGATTTTTCGGGTAAATTTATCGTTGGGGTTCTTTTTTAAAGATGATTCCAAAAAAACCTTAGCCGCTTTAAAATTACCAAGGTAATAACCGGTAATACCTAACAACGACTGTACTTCTGTAATATCAGGATATTTTTCATTGTACAACAAAAGCAGTTCGTGAGCATTTTTATAGTCCCCCCTGTCGTATAAAAACAGGGCGTATTCATATTTTAATTCATAATTATCAGGATAAACCCTGATGGATCGCCTGTAAACATGATCGGCTTCTTCATATTCCTTCATCCAGAAAAGTGTTTCTGCATAGAGTTGTAATACCCAATAGTTGTCGGGATATTTATTGTCAAAGGTTTGTAACACCTTAACGGCTTGTTGGTATTTTCCTGCATCGCGTAAAGCCTTTGCGGAATCCAACGTACTTGTAAGCAGGTTGTTTTGCGCCAAAATGGTTGTTGCCGTTAGTAGCAAACCAAAAAGGGCTATAATTTTTATTGTTTTTTTCAAATCAGGTTTTATTAATGGGCATAAAATGTTTGACAATTTATAAATGCGTTTTATTCAAAAAAAGAATAAAAAAGCAATAATAAAAAAGTCAAACGGTATAAAATCAAAATATTATGCAAATAAACAACATTATTGTTTAGGCGTTGTTACATTATTTTTATTGATTTTTGCATGATTATTATGATTTGACTGATTTTCGCTTTCATATCATAACATCAGTTCTATCAGTCCAATCAGTGTACTATTAAAATGCAGGCGGGTTTTTTCCCTAAAGGGACAACAATGTAACAACATTAGCAATAGGCACCTAATGGCTGTTGTAATTTTTTTACCTTAGCTGTTTTAAAATTAATCATTATGGAAACAACATCGTTTAAAGTTTACAAATACCGGTGGGTTATGTTGCTGGTTTACATGTTTATTGTTGCGGTAAACCAGATGTTGTGGATTACATTTGCTCCCATCACTTCCGATTCAGCCCAATATTATCATGTGTCTGATATTCAAATCGGGATACTCTCCATGTCGTTTATGATTGTTTTTATTGTGATGTCGTTTCCGGCATCGTGGCTGATTGATAAGTACGGAATACGTGTGGGAGTGGGTACCGGTGCCGTGTTAACCGGAGTGTTCGGGTTGTTGCGAGGACTTGTAAAAGATGATTACAGTTTATTGTTGATGGCGCAAATAGGAATAGCTGTGGGGCAGCCGTTTTTATTAAATGCCATAACAAAACTGGCGGCGCGTTGGTTTCCCATTAAGGAACGGGCTACAGCTGCCGGACTGGGCACCTTGTCGATGTATTTGGGAATTTTAATTGCCATGATGTTAACGCCGTATCTTGTATTGTCAGAGGGTATCAGCGGGGTGTTGTATATTTACGGTATTGTTGCTGTGATAGCTGCCGTGTTGTTTTTGGTGTTTGCAAAAGAAAACCCACCTACCGCTCCCTGTCGTCCCGACCAGGAAGAACGCTCGTTGGTTTTGGATGGGTTGAAAGATATTTTTACAAACAAAAGGTTTTATTTGCTCTTACTTATCTTTTTTATAGGATTGGGTATTTTTAACAGTGTAACTACCTGGATTGAAGACATTTTAAAACCAAGAGGTTTTTCGGCTACTCAGGCAGGTATAGCCGGAGGGTTGATGATTGTTGGTGGTGTTGTTGGCGCTCTTATCATGCCCATGCTTTCTGACCATTATAAAAAAAGAGTGCCGTTTATTATTGTTGCTTTGGCCGGAAGTACTCTCGGGTTGGCCGGGATTACATTTTTTTCAAATTTTACTTTGGTTATTTTGTCGAGTATTTTGTTCGGCTATTTTTTACTTAGTGCCGGGCCAATCGGGTTTCAGTACGGTGCCGAAATTACTTTTCCCGTATCGGAAGGAACTTCAAACGGACTTATTTTGCTGGCAGGGCAAATTTCGGGAATTGCCTTTATTTTTGGAATGGATGCGTTTAAATCGCCTGAAACCGGTTCAATGACCACGCCGTTAATATACCTTATTGTGTTGATGGCTGTTGCCACCCTCACCTCTTTTAGCCTGAAAGAGTCAAAGCTTTTAACCGATGATGATGTTTAGAAATTGAGTTACAAAAAAGGCTGTTTCAAAATGACATTATTTTTGAAACAGCCTTTATTATTTTTAATTTGGATAACGGATATCCTTTAAATTAGTGTGTGGGTTCGGTAACCGGTTCCGTGGTTTTTTCGTTGGCCGGTGTTTCAACAGGCGCAGGTTTATCCTTAATAATGGTTAGCTCGTTAATAAGGTTTTCGGCACCTGCATATTTATCAATAATAAACAGTACATAGCGAATGTCAACGTTAATGGTTCGTTGCAGTTCTGGGTCAAATTTAATGTCGCCGCTCATGGCTTCCCAGTTGCCATCGAAAGCAAGGCCGATAAGCTGGCCGCGGCCATTCATAATAGGACTTCCCGAGTTGCCGCCGGTGATGTCGTTGGTTGAAAGAAAATCGGTAACCAGTTTGCCGTTTTCGCCCCAACGGCCAAAATCTTTGGTTTTGTAAAGCTCTTTTAATTTGTCGGGAACAATAAATTCGGGATTATTGGGGTCTTCTTTTTGCATTACACCAAACAGATGGGTTGTATAATCGTAATGAACTGCATCGGCAGGGTAATAGTCTTCCACTCTTCCATAAGTAACCCGCATGGTGAAGTTGGCATCGGGGGCATAGTTTTTATCGGGGTTCATTTTCATAATGCCGGCAATAAACAGGCGGTGTCCCCGTATTTTTTGTGCCGAATAGGGTTTTTCATTTTCAACCAAAGTGCGGTATGATGCGTAAAATTTGTTCCATGCTATCAGAGCCGGATCTTTTTCAAGCACTTTGGCTTTGGGTTTTTCTAAAAATTTAGCCACCTTATCTGCATTGGCGAAAATTGATTTTTCATACACATAATCGGCATATTTTTTCCAGTTTCCTTTAAACTTTTTATGCATCTTTTCAAGATATTCGGGTTGCTGGTCTTTGGGAACATCGTTGTAATACATCTCCATCATGGCGGCAAACGTGTTGCGGTCGATGGTTAGGTTGTAATCTTTAAAATGATTGTTGATACCTGCTTTTAGTTCATCAATGGTGGCGTTAATATCTTCTTGTTTAGCCTCTTTATCGCCAAGTTGTTTTTCAAGGTGTTTAAAACCAAAGGCATATTTAAAGATTTCGGGGCCACGGTAAATGGCTTCGTAAAAATAAACATTGGCAACGGTATATTTGTTTATACCAACGTATGCTGCTTTTAAATCGGGCAAAGCTTCACCATATTTTAATTTTTCATTTGGATTGTGATTAATCCAGTTTGAAAACTCAGCTTCTAACTGCTTTTTTTCTTCTTTAACTTTTAATCTTTTTAAAGCTTTGGTCTGTCCGATGTAATATTTCCAATAGTTTGCGGTATGAGCGTATTTGGTGGCGTATTGTAATTTTATTTTGGGATTGGCATCCATCTGCTCCTTCATGAGTTTAAGTTTCATGTCGCGAACCTTAACAACAGAAGGGTTGTAATACTTAATGGCATTTTCAACACCCCACGATGACAAAAAGCGGTCAGTTCCACCGGGATTACCCATAATCATGGTAAACTCATCTTTTTTCTTGGGCGAAATATTGATGGGTAAATAGTGTTTGGGTTTCATGGGAACATTGTCTTCGGAATATTCGGCAGGGGAGCCATCGGGAGCGGTATAAACCCTGAAGATGGAAAAGTCGCCGGTGTGACGAGGCCACATCCAGTTATCGGTATCGCCGCCAAATTTTCCTACAGACGATGGAGGGGTTCCCACTAAACGGATGTCTTTATACACATTGTAAACATAAATGTAGTATTGGTTTCCGCCGAAAATGGGTTTTACAACTACTTTGTAATTATTGTCTTTAGAGGCTTCTTTTTCAATTTTATCAACATTGTCGTTAATGGTTTTGGCTCTAACTTCTTCAGTCATATCATCGGTTACTCCTGTAAGGGCAGCATCGGTTACATCTTTCATATAAACCAAAAATTTAACCGTAAGTCCTTCAATGGGAATCTCTTTGTCCTTACTGTAAGCCCAAAATCCATCTTTAAGATAATCGTGCTCGGTGGTACTTACTTTTTGAATGGAGCCAAAACCGCAATGATGATTGGTAAAGATAAGCCCGTCGGGCGAAACTATTTCGCCGGTACATCCGCCGCCAAAAATAATGATGGCATCTTTAATGCTCGGGTCGGTGTTGCTGTAAATTTCTTCGGCAGTGAGCTGACAACCCATTTTTTGCATGATTGCAATATTTTTGCTAATAAGCGCAGGAATCCACATTCCTTCATCGGCACGAAGCCGGGGTAAAAAACCCAACATCATTGCAAATGAAATAATTATAACTTTTTTCATATAAATTTAATTTTAAAATAATTGCCGGCTTTCCTTTTTTTGTGCCGGATATAAATGAATTTGTTTAAACAAAATTTTCGCCTTTTTCAATTTTTACATCGTTAACAAATTGCCTGATTTGCTGTTCGTCCACTTTACGGCAAACCAATAAAGTGTTGTCCTCTTCCACCACAATATAATCGTCGAGGCCTTGTAAAACCACCAGTTTGTTTTCGGGCATATGTACAATACAATTTTTCGTGTTGTAAAGCATTACGTTGTTTCCAACAACGGCGTTTCCGTTTTCCTCTTTTTCCTGGATGGTATAAAGTGATCCCCAGGTTCCCAAATCGGACCAGCCGAAATCGACCGAAAGCACAAACACATTATCTGCTTTTTCCATTACACCGTAGTCGATTGAAATATTGGTACATACGGCGTATGTTTTAGTAATAAAATCGGTTTCGGAAGCGGTGCTGTATTTTCCAACACCTTTTTTAAACAAGTTGTCAACTTCGGGAAGATGTGATGTAAACGCTTTCATAATGCTTTTTAACGACCACACAAAAATTCCGGAGTTCCACAAAAAATCACCGCTTTCCAAAAAGGTTTTGGCAATTTCGAGGTTGGGTTTCTCGGTAAAGGTTTTAACTTTTCGTAACCGATTGGTTTTTGGATAAATATTTTCTTCTTCAAACTGAATGTACCCGTATCCCGTATCGGGACGGCTTGGTTTTATTCCCAGTGTTAAGAGCCAGTCGTTGGTAGCGGCAGCCTCCATGGCAATATTTATGTCGTTAACAAACTCATCTTCTTTTAAAATGATGTGATCCGAAGGGGCAACTACCACAATAGCATTGGGGTTTTCTTCTTTTATTTTGTAGTTTGCATAGGCAATACAGGGGGCTGTATTTCGACGAGAGGGTTCCAGCAACACCTGATTTTCGGTTAGCTCAGGCAGCTGTTCAAGTACCAGGTCTTTGTAAATTTCGTTGGTAACCACGTAAATATTTTCAACCGGGCAGATTTTGTTAAATCTTTCAAAGGTCATGCGTATCAGTGTTTTACCAACACCAAGAATGTCGATAAACTGTTTTGGGCGGCTTGTTTTACTCATGGGCCAAAAGCGGGCGCCCACTCCTCCGGCCATAATAACGGTATAATGATTGGAATTCATAAAAGGTATTTTTAAAGCAAATAATATTTGCTGATTTTTTTCGCGTGTCAAAGATAAAAGAAACTGTGTAAGTTGAGTAAAAACAAGTAGTGTCAGGTACTATTAATTCTTAAAAATTCTTAATATCAACAGGTTACTTTGGTAAGCGGGCTTTTTGTGTGGGTTCACAGTTTCAGGGGTTTAACTTCTGTTAATGGATGAAACAGATACCAACGCCGGTTGTCGATATTTTGACACATATAGCGCACCCGGCGCCTGGTTCCTTTTTTGAAACGACGGCCGGTGCGTATTACAAAAACACTTCCTTCGGGCAAATCTTCAAGATGAACTACTCCTTCTATTTTATTTTTATCATATTTTCGAAGAATCCGGGTAAGCTCAATATCCGAGCTGCTGGAAGCCTTGCTGTTTATAATGCTTTTAGAAAGTTGCTGCTTGATATCCTCCGGGAAAATATCCATATCAAGAAATTGTTGAATCAAACCACTGTATTCCCGCTTCCACTCTTTACCGTGTGGCGCAACTTTTTTTAGTTTGTATTTTTTGTAGATAATGAGATGCGCCACCTCGTGGATAAAAGTTATTAAAAAAGCATAGGGGTTTAAATCGTGGTTAACCGAAATTTTATGATACGGTTGGTAAACAGGCGGACGATAGTCGCCCAGTTTGGTGTTGCGTGTGCGCGAAATGGTTAAATAAATTTTATACCGGTTTATTAAATTGGCCACCGGTTTTAGGGCGTTTTCGGGAAGATATTCGGCCAGTATTTTTTTTTCTTCTTCGGTCATTACGGAACAATAATTTTAAGGGCTTTAGGTAGTACTTCAAAATCCAGAGGGGAATTTCCCAGCGATTCACCATCGGTTTCAAGGTTTAGTGCGTGGGGAGGTTCTGAAATAATGGTAAAGCTTTTACCCCTGAAACGTTTTACCTCTTTAATTTTTACAAACGAGCCGTCAAACACATTTTTAATGTTGGCCAAAACCTTTAATCTCGACACTTTTCGGATGATGGTTACATCAAACAGTCCGTCGTCGGGGATGGCATCGGGTAACAGCATCATGCCTCCGCCATTGTATTTACAAATACCGATGCTTGCTAAAAAGGTACTGTTTGAATAAATCATTTTTCCTTCGGAGTAAATAATAAGCTGTGCCGATTTAAAGCCAATCAGACTTGATAACAGACTATACATATACACCAGCAACCCTCTGAACCCCTTTTCTTTTAACACATTTACTTTTTTGGCCACCATGGCATCGAACCCCATGCCTGCAATATTGATAAAATAGCGGTTTTTATCATCGTTATCAAAACGGTATTTGGCTTTGCCGATGTCATGATTAAAAATATTTTGCGATTTTAAAACCGTTATCATTTTATCATAATCGGCGGGCATCTTATGTGTTCTGCCCCAGTCGTTTCCGGTTCCAACCGTAATAACGCCCAAAACTATTTCGGGTAACAATTGTTGATGGTTGATAAAAATACCGTTGATGACTTCGTTTAAAGTTCCGTCGCCGCCCACCGAAATAAAGTTATGATAACCCGATTCAAGTGCATCTTGTACCAGCTCGATGGCATGACGCTGATATTGGGTAATGGCAAACTGAAAATCAAAACCGTTTGTTTCAAGCAGGCTTTTAATCTCAGGCCAGTCTTCTTTACATTTGTTGCTGCCCGCTTTGGGGTTAACAACTATAAACCATTTGTTCTTTTCCAAAATTATCTTCTATCTTGTTTCTTCAATTTTTTTAATTTTTGATATTTTTTTTTGGTTCCACCGGCTGAAATTAAGCAGATGGTAAGGCCGGTTTTTCCATCTAAAAATCCCAGATTGAAAAAATAATCGCGTATAAATCGTATCAAAGGACTAAACCAAATATTAAGAAACGAGGTTTTTTTTCCTTTATCAAAAAGAGACTTTGCGGCAATGGTGCTAAATTTTTCTGTTTGTTGATGGTGTTGCTCAACAGTGTAATAACTATAATGCAACAGGTCGCCTTTGAGGTGTTTTACAACGGCCCCCTTGTCCATAAAATATTTGTCGTGAGGATTAAGGCCTGCCCATTTACCTTTTCGCGAGTCGAATAAACGCAATTTTCGGTCGGGATACCAGCCGCAGTGATGTATCCACTTTCCGCAATAATTGGTTAATCGATTGAGGGTATAACCATCGGCATCCCAGTTTTTCTTTTTTTGTAATATCGACCTTTTAAGTTCTTCCGAAAGAGCCTCATCGGCGTCAACCGATAAAATGTAAGGTGACGATGCATAGGTAATTGCCCTGTTTTTTTGCTGAATGTGCCCATCGAAAGTGTGGGTAAAAAATTTAACACCGTAATTTTTGCAGATTGCTTCGGTGTTGTCGGTGGAAAACGAATCGAGCACAACAATTTCATCGGCAACCTCTTTCACCGACTCAAGGCAACGCTTTATGTTTTGTTCTTCGTTAAAAGTAATAATAACCACCGAAAGTTTTATCATGGCTGATTGTTTGATTGCCAAAAGTAAACATTATTGAATTATATGGAGAATAGGGATTGACTTAGGATTATTAGAACTGTTATCTTTCAGCTTAACTTTTCCGAAGGAGCTTAGGATTCAACTTTATCTTTCAGGTTGCCTGCCTACGCCGAACAGGCAACCTGAACGAAATTGAACGATGTATTTCCCCGGGCTAAACCCCGGGGAGGGAACGATGTATAAAACACATAATGTGGTTTATATATCACTATTCGACCTTTTGGGTCTCCACCCACAAGCTAACCTCGACC
>JALVAQ010000048.1 GCA_027011095.1 Bacteroidales bacterium | reverse complement strand
TGTTAATATTAAATCTGATATTTCTTTTGGTATTGTCCGGCATTGCTCAAAACCACAGGGTTACCCGCATTTTTAAACAAACTGATACCTGCCTTGCGTTGCAGGTAATAAATCAAACGTTGCCCGTTTCCCTTTCCGAACCTGATTTTCTCTATTTGATGGATGACTTTAAATGCATAAAAGCGGAAATGATTACGCTAAAGCCCTATCAAAACAAAATCTACCTCCCCAACGGCGGCCATTCCAACGTGAGTGTGGTAAGTTTTACGCCCGATGAGCAGCTTACTTTAAACCCTGTAGGCAATAACAACGAAAGCTTTACCTGGGTCTCTTTCCCGCGCCTTGCCAACAACAACGCAACGCCGGTTAATGATGTGTTGGGAGGTGATAATATTGTGCCAAATACTGATCCGTATAAATATCAAGTAGGAAGTTACCTTGAAAACCTGCCGTTAAACTCGCAATCAAATACAGACTTTATTACCAGCAACTACAATTATAGTTCCTGGACATCTAGCGGGGGCTTATACAACTGCCAAAGCACCCTTGGTTACAAGCTTTCATTATTGTACAATGCCAACCCCAACCAGGCCGTCAAACTTCATCTTCATGGTAACGTGCTTTCACCGTCTGCTTCAATAAACACGCTTTATGGCAACGATAAAGAAAACTGGATAGGCTATTGGCTTTATCAGGAACAATCACCTTTTGATGCCATTGCCGACGATGTATTGGATGAGTTAACGGAAATAAAAGCACAAAACTGGTTCTGCTACAAAGACTGGAGTATGGGTCAGCAAAATCCACAATGGATTTGCGGGGTTGGTAAGGGTGTTAATGCTCCTAATTTAAATTACGGTGACATGGTAATTTTAAAATCAAGCAACAACATTAGTAATTTTCAGTGGCAATGGGGCAACAAACAAACGTTATCCGAAATCAAATCAGCTACCGAACATTACCAATACGATGAAGAGGAGGACTATACAGCCTATTTAATTGAAATAGATACTGCAAACAGGCCGCAGGAAATAGGAGCCTTTATTGGCAGCACCTGTATAGGAGCTTCAAAAGTATTGCCTTCGGATACACTGGTTTTAATACGCGGCTACGATACCGATACTACAGGTACGGTTTACTTTGTTGAATATTTTAATTCACAAAAAAGTTCGAAACCCGCTTTAAAGGAATACTATGTTAAAAACCATTATCAACCCGGCTGGCAAAAGCGTACCATTAATGCTGCCGAAAAGGAAGGCCACTATCTTATTTCGTTTAAACAGAAAAAAACGGTTAACCCGGTAAATAATGACGGAGATTTTGCTTTAAAGGTTTATCCCAATCCCGCACAAAACAGGTTAACCGTTGAATATACAACAAGCAGTGAAGTAAACACTACCCTTGAAATATTCAACGTTACAGGTAAAAAGGTAGTAAACCTGCAAAACCGCCTGACGGCCGGTATGCATCAAAATGTTATTAACACACAACATTTTAAAAACGGTATTTACCTGTTACGGGTATCAACCGGTAATCAAACTGCTGTTAGAAGATTTGTGGTTAATAAATAATGTTGTTACACCGGGTAAATGTCACACTGAGCGCCCGCCTGAACGGATTCATTCGGGCAGGGAGTCAAAGTGTGTCACCTTTCGACTCCCTGCCCGTCCGGTTTGCCCACGGCAGGTAGGCAAGCGGGCGCTCAAGATGACACTCTGGCTACGTTCAGAATGACACAGTGCTCAAGTTGAAACATTTATAAAAACCAAACACCCCAAAATGAAAACAATATCAATCATAATATTATTATTGCTTTCCGTTTTACTCTCGGCTCAAACCATCACCGTTAAACAAGACGGCACCGGCGACTTTACCACCATACAGGCAGCGGTTGACAATGCCCAAAACGGCGATACGGTGTTGGTATGGCCGGGAACTTATGTGGAAAATATCGAAATCAGATCAAAAAGTATTACGCTGGGGAGTTTAACACTTACAACCTGCGATGAAAGTTATGAATATCAAACCGTAATTGACGGAAATAAAACAGGAAGTTGTATAAAAACCTGGAATTGGAATAATAATGGAAAGATCATCATAAATGGATTTAAAATAGTAAACGGAACCGGTTCAAACTGCGGCAGTATCTGTGGTGGAGGCATTTTTATTGAATATACGAATATTAACATTTTAAATTGTTACATAAGTCATAATACAATAAAGGCACATGGCGGTGGTATTTATGTTTATAATTCAAGTGCTTTTCTCTCCAACGTAACCGTCTCCCAAAATCAGGCTTATGATGCAGGAGGGGGTATTTATATTATTGAAGGGAACATTGAATTCGATTCCGTTAATCGCTGTAACATTTATGAAAACTATGCCAGTATCGGTAACGATATCTTTGCCGTTTTAACCGATTCTTTGTTAATATATGCAGACACTTTTACCGTTCAGAATCCCGATTATTATTATGTTTACATGATGGACAGCACGCTCAATCACACCAATGATTTCACGTATGATATTTGGCATCATAAAATAGAGCAGGTTTCACAAGATTTATATGTTTCAACCGAAGGAGATAACAGTAACAGCGGTTTAACACCCGATTCTCCATTAAAAACAATCAGCTATGCTTTGCTCAAAATAGCATCCGACTCCATATCTCCCGATACCATTCATGTATCTCCCGGAGTATATTCCGATTCGCTAACAGGTGAGCATTTTCCATTAAATCTAAAAAACTTAGTAACCATCAAAGGAAGTGTGGAAAATAATCCCGTTGTTTTGGATGGTGAAAACAAAATTTACCTGTTAAGAGGATTTTATTCCGGCAAAGTTTCGGTAAGCAATGTAACGATAAAAAATGGTAATGGAAATATTAATAGTATTTGGAAAATAGGGGGTGTTATGACAAATAATTGTCCCAACTCGATATTTAACAACCTTATGGTAACTAATAATAATGGTTCTTTACTTAGTGCGGTTAACATTCATAATTCATGTAATATGCAATTAAACAATGTAACGTTTTCAAACAATATTGGAGGTAAAGCCGTACGTACTTCATATGATCCAGACGATCTTTATTCCGAAAGTGATACCGTTTTTTTTAACAATTGTGTTTTTTATCAAAACTTTCCTGATACAACCATTGTTGATGAAGCATTAGGAGGAGGCTTGTCGGTTAACAGCGGACAGTATTTTATACCCAACACCATGGTTACCTATTTGTATAATTGCTTATTCTACAATAACCACACTGCATCGCTAGGTACAACACCGGGAGCGACATCAATAATAGCATTTAATGCCGGAAAAATTTTTATAACGAATAGTACCATTAGCGATAATACTTCTGAAAACATTTACGGGGGCAATGTAGGTGTTGCCAATAAGTATTCGGAAATAACAGTGTACAATTCAATATTTTATAATAATGAACCTGTTGAATTTTATATGGCATCTTATGCCAATGATATGTGTCGGCTAAATATAACCCATTCACTTGTTGAAGGCGGTGAAGAAAACATTCGTTTGTTACAAGGTAATACTATTCTAAACTACGACACCACCAACCTCGACACCGACCCACTGTTTTACGGCGGAGCCGAGTTCCCTTACAACCTGTCGGACGAGTCGCCCTGCATTGATGCCGGAACACTGGATTTACCCCAGTTTATCCTCGATAACATGCCCGACACCGACCTTGCCGGCAACCCCCGCATTTTTAACGGCAAAATAGATATGGGCGCTTATGAGTGGAACCCTACCGTTTCCACCAAAGAAATTCCAAATGCAAAAAAACAAATTCCAAGGCTTACGGCAGCACCCAATCCTTTTACCACTAAAACAACTATTTCCGCCAAATGGGACAACCCCGCCCGCATTAACATCGAAATATACAACAACGCCGGCCTGTTTATAAAAACCCTGCAAAGCGGCTCACAACCTGCCGGCAGCTGTAAAATTTTCTGGAATGGTACAGATGATACAGGTAATAATTTACCGGCTGGTATTTATTATGTTATTTTACGTATCAATAATAAAG
>JALVAQ010000047.1 GCA_027011095.1 Bacteroidales bacterium | reverse complement strand
CCCCTCTCCACTTCTCCATTTCTCCCATTCACTCCCCCCTCACTCATACTTCAACGATTCCACCGGATTCCTCCGGGCCGAAATAAAGGTATTCCAACTTACGGTTATCAGGGCTATTGCAAGTGCAGCGAGGCCGGCTATAACAAATATCCACCAGCTTAATGTTATGTGATAGGCAAATGTTTCCAGCCATTTTTTCATCGCGTACCAAGCCACCGGAACGGCAATTACAAAAGCTATCATTACCCACTTTGCATAATCTGCCGTTAACAACCTAACGATTTCGAAAACAGTGGCCCCGTTTACTTTTCTTATCCCTATCTCTTTGGTTTTTTGTTGGTTGTAAAATATCGACATGGCAAAAATGCCCATTACCGAAATAATAATAGCCAGCAGGGCAAACCACGATACAATTTTTTCGGTTCGTTGTTCACTGTCGTACCAATGTTGGATTTTCTCGTCAATAAAGGTAAAGTCAGCGGGAATGCCATCGGTAAACTGTGCATAGGTTTTCTTTAAAGCAGCCATGGTTTGAGGCCGGTTTTTGCCTTCAACCTGAATTAAAATGTTCCAGGCAAATTCTTTCGGTTTTAGCTGTAAAATCATTGCCAACCCAATTTTTTTGCGCAGCGACCGGAAGTTGAAGTCTTCAACAACACCAAGAACGGGAAGTAGTACTTTGTAATATCGAAACGATTGAGGCAACGAGTCAAGCCCCAGTTTTTTTACAGCCGTACGGTTTAACCAAATCCCCTCCTTTGAATAGGCAACACCGGTGGGTGTTATTTTCATTTTCATCATGTCGAAAAAAGCTGAATCGACTTCAAAAACCTGAAAACTAACCGGCTTGTTTTTGTAGTTAAACGATTGGTTATTTCCGCCATCGAGAGGGTCGCCCTGCACAAAAGATACGGCTTTAACCCCGGGAATTTTTAAACACTCCTCTTTAAATGTTTCCTTTTGGTTTGAACCAATCATGCAGGGCACTTTAACGATGTTTTTGGTATTGAACCCCAAATAACGGGTTTGTAAAAACCCGGTTTGCCGTACAATAACAATGGCCGAAATAATAAGGGCTATCACCACCATGTATTGAAAAGCGATGAGTGCTTTTGAGTAAACCGCTTTGGACTTAAAGGCAAAACCCCCTTTGATAACATCAACAGCATTGATTTTTGTAATAATCAGTGCCGGAATGATGCCCGAAACAAAACCTGTAACCACCACAAAAATCAGAAAATAGAGCAGGTTAATACCCGTAAATTCGTTGTGCAGGTAAAGTTTGGTGTTTAAAAGCGAATCGAAAACCGGCTCGGCCCAAAAGCTAAACAAAATGGCCAGCAAAAATGCAACAACACACAGCATAACGGTTTCGGTAACATGCTGAACAATAAGATGACGGCGCGAACTCCCATGCAATTTTTTAATGGCAATTTCTTTTACGCGGGTGCCCGAGTGAGCAATGGTCAGGTTAAGATAATTGACAATGGCCAGCGCCAAAATTAAAAAAACGATAAGCGACAGTACCCTGATAAGGGTTTTGCTGTTCTGCCTGATGCCGGTTCCGGTAATGGTACTGAAATAGGTTTGATTAAGCGGTTCAAGTATAACTTTTTTAACCCTGTCGTCCTTATAAAGCCAGAAATCCTTTTTAAACATTTTTAATATCTGCGGGGCTTTTGCGGACAAATCAACCTTGGGTTTTGCCATTAAATAGAGGTCGAACGAGCAGTTGCCAAAATCCGATTCCATGTTTTCCCAACTCCAAAAATCCTGCAAAGCCCTGAAATTAATCAGCGCATCAACCTTTTCAAAATGCGATGTTTTTGAAATATCATCCACAATTCCGGTAACGGTAAAGGGTATTTTAACATTTACCAACACCTCTTTGCCAAGTGCCGGCTCATCGCCAAAAAGTTTTCGCGCCAACGATTTTGAAAGCACAATGGAATGACGAGTTTTTAAAGCTGTAGCAGGGTTGCCTTCAATCAGGCGGAAAGAAAAAATGTTAAAAAAAGTAGAATCAGCCAAAAGATAATCCATTTGAAACTTTTCGCTGCCTTTAACATTGATAATGCCGTCCATTGACTTGATGCGGGTAAAACTTTCGATACCGGGTATTTCCTTTTGCAGCCAAGCACCCACCGGAGGAGCCGTATTACTGAAACTCTCGTTACAAAGACGATAAATCCGGCTGCTGTTTTTTTGAAGTGCGTTAACCGACAGTTCGTTTTTAATATAAATACTTAACAGGATAACAAATGCCAGCGAAACGGCAAAACCCAATACCGTTATAAAAGTATATAACTTGTTTTTTAACAACTGTTTTCCGAAAGTTTTTAAATTTATTATTCTCATTATTAACAAGTTTACCGTCTAATTATTCCTGATATTTAATTGATTCGGCCGGATTGGTTGAGGCTGTTTTATAGGCGCTTATTGCCACCGTAGCAAAAACCAAAACAAGGGAGGCAAAAAAGGCAATAAGATAAGGCAGCACCTGAAATTCGATATGATAAGCAAACGTTTTGAGCCAACTGTTTGCCAGCCATGCTGCTACAGGAAAAGCAATAATATTGGCAATCAATGCCATCATCATAAACTCCTTTGCAACCAGTTTAATAATGTCTTTGGTGGAAGCGCCCAAAACCTTACGAATACCGATTGATTTGGTTTTTTGTTTTATTAAAAATACCGAGAGGGCAAACAGGCCAAGCATGGATATAAAGATGGTGAGCAAGGCAAAAACATCAAGGGTTTTTTTCAGCTGAATTTCGTTCTTGTATTGATATTTTAAAAAGTCGCTCACGGTAGAATAATCAAACTGTTCTTCCGGCATCGCCTTCCGGAATGATTTTTTTAAAAAGGCAATGGTTGTCGAATCGGTTCCCTCACGGTATCTGACTATCATTTCAGGCAGATATTCATCCGACAGGTTTATAATCATGGGAACAATTTTTTCCCTAAACGATCGCATATATATATCGTCAAACACACCGATGATGGTGGCGCTATTGTTTTTACCTTTTTTCAGCCTTGTACCGGCAGGATGCAGGGGCAACCCCAATGCTTTAACGGCTGATTTTGAAACCATAACGGCATCAACGGAATCTGTTCCATATTTTTTTGAAAAGCTTCTTCCTTCTATAATTCTTAATCCCAATGTATTAGAAAAATCATAATAAACATCAAGTGCCTCAACAATAACTAATTTATCTTTATCAACAACATGCGGTAGTCGTATTTTACTCCAACCAAAAGCGGGTGGTGTATAACTGGCCGCCGAAACATGCAAAATGTCAGGGTTCTTTTTTAGCTCTTCAATAAAAGCAGGATGGTTCTTTAAAAAGTCATCATCTTCAAGGGATATTTTAATCAGATTGGTTTTGTTATAACCCAAATCGGAAGTCTCGGCAAATTGTATTTGATTGGCAACATTTTGTACAAATACCAACAGCACAACAAAAACAACAATTTGAAGAATAATCAGTGCAAACCGCAGCCATGATTTGGAGTTATTAATGATGCTGATGTTTCGCAGCGCTTCAACGGGATTGAGTTTTGAGAGAAACAGGGCAAGGTATCCGCCCGAAATAATTCCAACCGAAAAAGTGATGATAAACATGCCGGCCAACGCTTTCCATTGTGTAAGAAGATTAAGCAGAAGGTTGGTATTTAAAATTTCGTTTACAAACGGAAGTGAAAAGTAAAGTATTAATATGGCAACCGGAATGGCAAGAACACTAACCACAACACTTTCGGTAAATATTTGATTTATTAGCATTTGTCGGTTTGCACCAAGTGTTTTCCGAACCCCAATCTCCTTAAAACGTGTTACCGATTGCGCTGTTGAAAGAATAATGTAGTTGGTGGCAGCCACAAACAAAATTAAAAAAGCCACTACTAAAAGGTAATATAGTTTTTGAAGATCACCCCATTTTGGACAATTTTTAAGGTTTCGCGAATGGAAATAAACATCGGTTAACGACTGAAAAGTATAAACCGCTTTGTTAGCTTTATCACTATATTTTTTTATGAAATCAGGTAATTTTTTTTCTAACTGCTTAACGTTATATCCATCAGGCAGTAATATATAAGTTTGGTAATTTGCGTTTTTCCAACTATATTTCATTTTATCATCCGGAAAATATTGTTTCGACCGCTCCCAAACAAAACTTATGTGACAAAATATATTGGCGAACAAAGTTGATTTTTTCGGTATATCCTTAATAATGCCATCCACCTTAAAATGATAATTTTGGCCGTTTAATTTCATTTGCATCTCTTTACCGAGTGCGTCATCATTGTGAAAGTATTTTTTTGCAATACTTTCTGTAATAACAATAGAAGAAGGGTCTTTTAAAAAATCCTCTTTGTTCCCTCTTATCACCGGTAGGGTAAAAATATCGAAAACAGAAGGGTCGGCAGCAAAAACCCTGTTCTCATGTATGTTCTCTTCTCCTTTTAAAAAAGTTACCCCGTAAATGTATTTTAAACGGGAAGCTTTTTTAACTTCGGGAAAATCTTTTAGCAGGTATTCCGAAAAATAATAAGGCGCATAAGGCATTGTCAAATTCATATCTTTATGGGTTTCCAAAACCCTGTAGATATTATTTCGTTTTAAATGGCAGCGATTGTATCCGGTTTCTTTTAAAATGTACAACATCAAAATAAAGGCTCCCGCAAGACCGATGGAAAGTCCGATGATGTTTATCACCGAAAAAAACTTGTTTCTCCACAGACTTTTAAAAGCGCTTTTAATATTTTTTAAAAACATGGCTGTTGGTTTTAATTAGTTCAGTTCAAGTCGTTGGTTGTCGCCAAAATTTGAATAATCGGAAACAATAACTTTTTCACCCGGTTTTAATCCTTCTATCAGTTCGTAATATTTGGGGTTTTGGCGGCCTATTTTTATGTTTCGTTTCAGGGCATATTTTCCATCATTGCTTAAAACAAATATCCACTGTCCGCCCGTTTGCTGGAAAAAGCTTCCGCGGGGCAACAGCAACGCCTTTTGCGGATTGCCAAGCTGCAAGCGGATGTAATAGGTTTGTCCGGTGTGCATGTTTACAGGTTTTTCGCCCTTAAAAACCATTTCGACGGTAAAGCGCCCGTTACGTACTTCGGGAAAAACCTTACGTATTTTCAGTTCAAAAGTTTTACCCTGGCGATCGAGGGTTGCCATCAGTCCGGTTCGTACCTTGTCAATGTAATGCTCGTCAATTTGCGCTACCACTTTAAACGAGGTTAAAACATTTATCTGGCCTATTCTGCCACCTTTGGGAACCGACTGGCCGATTTCCACATCCAACGAGCTGAGTTGCCCGTCAACAGGCGCTTTTACATTAAGGTTTTCCTTTCGCTGCCGTACAAGCTGCAAGTTAAGCTCCATATTATGCAGGTTGCTGTTCATCTGTTTTACCTGAATGGATCGATAGACAGAATCCTGTTTTTGCCGTTCGAGATATAACTCGTAGCTGCGTTTGGCAAACTCGTAATCCTCTTTTGAATTTAAAAAATCATCCCTGGGCACCAGTTTGTCGGCATACAACGTTTTGTTTTGTTCAAAAACACGTTTTTTACGTTTGATATCAAACTCCAGGTTAAGCAGTTCCCTTTTTATCTGGATTCTTTCCTGCTCCATGGTAACCAGTGTGTTACGAAGGAAGTTGCTTTTTTCGGCAAGCTGTGCTTCACTGTTTAAAATGCTCAGGTTTAAATCGGGGTTGCTAAGCCGTAAAATCACATCGCCCTTTTTTACCGTGGTTCCCTCCTCAACCACCTTTTCTTCCACCCTTCCGCCTTCGCGGGCATCAAGAAAGATGGTGGCGCCGGGTGCCACAGTGCCGGTAACGGTAATGTAGTTGTTAAAAATACCATCTTCAACCGTTGCAATGGTAACTTTATCAGCATCAACGCGATAGGTTGATAAATTGCCTGTAAAAAATGCTTTGTAAACAATAAGCAGCAGCAAACCAATGCCGACAACAAGGTAAATATGTTTTCGTTTAATTCCTTTTTTCTTTGCGATGGGCCTGTCCATAAATGATTTATTATTTTTGTGAAACATAAAGATGGTTCCAGTTGCCTTTTCGATAAAACTCAAGCATCTGTTTGCGCATTAAATAAACGAGTTTAGCTTTCAACAAGGTAGCCTGCGCCGAAATATAGCGCTGTTTGGCAACATCGTAATCGGTGGTGCCGGCCAGTCCGTTTTCCATTTTTTTTGCAATATTTTCAAGCGACAGTTTGCTGTAATTGTTTAACTCCAACGCTGAAAAATATTCATTTTCAGCCGATTTTAATTCGTCAGCGGCTTTCCATATTTGGGTGTATAATGTTTCTCGCTGTTTTTCGAGTTTTAATTTTTGATTATCGGTTTCTATTTTCTTTCTTTTTATTCTACTGTGAACCGATGCGTTATTGAAAACCGGTATGGCTATTCCCATGTTAATCCATTGATTTTGATTGTTTTCGAGTTGACGGGTAAAATTCATATCCGAACCATTAAAAAAATTGGTGGCATATCCGGCTGACAAATAAACCCTCGGCGACCTGAATCCTCTGGCCACAGCAAGCTCTTTTTCCAATGCATGGTAAAGCATTTGCTGCTGTTTTATTTCGGGCATCACGGCCACGGCTTCCTTATACAGCGAATCAACATCGGGCAATGGCATCAACGAAACAGCAAGGTTGCCGGTAGTATCCGTTTCAAAAGGATAGCCGGCGTCAAGTCGTAACAACTGCTTTAATTCCAGCAATGTTTTACTGTAAAAGTTTTCGGCGCGGGTAAGGCTAAGCCTGTCGTTTGCCCGCTGGCTTTTTAACTCCTGAATCATAAGGGGCGACTTTCTGCCGGTTTCAACAAACTTTTGCATGCGCTTAATCTGCTTTTCGGAAAGTAACACCTGACTTTTAGCTACGTTTACCAGTCCCGAGCTGTATAAAACGGTATAATATGCCGTTAGTATTTTAAACACAAGCTGGTTTTTTGCTAACTGCGATTCCTCTTTTTGAGCGGCAAGCAGAAAGTTGTTAAACCGGATGGTGTTGATTTTTGTAAACCCCTGAAAGAGATTTACCGAAGTATTAACCCAGTAATAATTTTGCATGGTTTGATTGAAGGTAACCGTGTTGGTGTTGGGATCGATGTTACGTCCAAAATTCATATTAACCTCGCTGCCCATGTTTAAATTTGGGAAAATATCGGCTTTGCTCTCCTGCAAATTAACCTGTTGGGTTTTAACACTGTTTTTTGAAATGGATACATCAATATTATTATCCAAAGCGTAGTCAATACACCTGACAAGATTCCATTTGCTTTGTGCTTGTGTGGCAGATGCGAACCCCACAATAATCATCATAAAAACCAACAATTTCAAAACATATTGTTTCAAATAAACGGGCTTGCTGCAATGCTGCCGGATTTGAAATTTATCAGAAAATCCTGAAACAGGTGAAATTATTGCTTGATGCATAGGGTTTAACATTTCCTGTGATACATATTTTAATATAGATACAGTAATATTCAATCACCATACCATTATTTGTATAATACTGTAAACATGGTTATTATAAAATATCTAAGCGTTTTTTATCAGAAAAAGTGTAAAAATATTTTACAGGTGGTGTTTAATTTGTTTACAGGTAGGTTTGGGGAGAGGATAATAGGACACTGATTTAACTGATTGTTATGATTGGCACTGATTAATTGTTTTATTACAATTAAAGGGCTTAATGACGAAAACTTACGTTTTTTTGCTATTTCGTCATTAATGAGTATCTTTGTAGAAAAAAACAATGGTACGGCGCGAAATTTATTTAAATAAATTAAAACAACTCAAAGATCAAGATTTGATAAAAGTCATTACCGGCATCAGGCGAAGTGGAAAATCAACGCTTTTAGAAGCCTTTAAAAATGATTTATTATCCGATGGTATTTCTCCTGAGAATATTATTTTTCTCAATTTTGAAGAACGTGAAAATCTAAATTTCACAAACTGGACAGCACTATACGATGAAATCATAAAAAACGTCAATACTAAAAAAAAATATTACATTTTTCTGGATGAAGTACAATTAATAAATGAATTCGAAAAACTCATCAATAGTTTATATGCCAAAAAAAATATTGATTTGTACATAACCGGCTCCAATGCTTACCTGCTATCAGGTGAGTTGGCAACACTTTTAACGGGCAGGTACATTGCCATTAATGTTCAGCCTTACTCATTTAAAGAATATACATTAGCAAATGAAAATGAAAAAAACAGCGACCGACTTTTTCGCAAATACCTAAACGAAAGTTGTTTTCCTGAGGCGGTTACCCTTTCTAATAAAAACAAAGAATTGGTAAATGATTACCTCCAATCAATTTATGATACTGTTATAATTAAAGATATTGCTCAACGTCATAAGTTACGAAATATTTATAATCTGAATCGTGTTGTGGCCTTTTTATTTAACTCAATTGGGTCTTATGTTTCGCCGACAAATATTGCCAGAGAACTTAATAAAAACTCCAAAAAACAGATATCACATAACACAATTATTAAGTATTTGGATTTTCTCATTCAATCTTTCATTTTATATGCTGCACCCCGTTATGACATTAAAGGAAAAGAATTGCTTACCACAAATGAAAAATACTACGTTATAGACTTGGGATTAAGAAATATTACAGCAACCAATAAATATGATGCGGATTTAGGACATAAATTGGAGAATGTTGTTTATTTTGAATTATTTAGAAGAGGTGGTAAAGTATATGTGGGAAAAAACAAGGATAAAGAGATTGATTTTGTAGTACAAAAGTCAAATAATGAAAGAGAATATTATCAGGTTGCTTATACTGTTAATGACGAAAAAACATTGCAACGAGAAATTTCGGCATTTAAAAGGATAAACGACAATTATCCAAAATACCTGTTAACGCTTGATTACGATAAGGCGAATATTGACGGCATTCAAAAGTTAAATGTTATTGATTGGTTATTGGAATAAATCAGAAAATTGTATAAAACAATAAATACAAATGCACCACAAAAGACTTAAAAATGAAATCTAAAATCCTAATTGTTGACGACAACAAAAGTGTTTTAACGGCGCTGGAGTTGTTATTGCAAAATGAATTTGGCGAGCTGTTTACCCTGCAAAACCCCAACAGCCTGCTTTCGATTGTGCGACAAAACAACATTGACGTGGTGCTGCTCGACATGAACTTTAAAGCCGGTATTAACACCGGCAACGAAGGCATTTACTGGCTGCATCAAATTCTCAATTACGACCCTTCCATTAGTGTGGTAATGATAACCGCTTACGGCGATATCGAGCTGGCTGTTAAAGCCGTTAAAGAAGGCGCTTTCGATTTTATACTAAAGCCATGGAACAACAATAAGCTGATTAGCACGCTTCAAGCCGCATTAAAACTCCGTAAAAGCAAAATTGAAACGGACACTTATAAAAATGCTGCCAATATGCTCAAAATGGAGTTTAACAGCAAAAGCAAAGTGCTTATTGGCGACTCCACCCCCATGAAAAAGGTGATGGAAATGGTACAAAAGGTAGCTGCCACCGATGCCAATATTTTTATTACCGGCGAAAACGGCACGGGTAAAGAGCTTATCGCCCGCGAAATACACAACCTTTCAAAAAGAAAGAATGAAATAATGGTTAGTGTTGATATGGGAGCCATCAGCGAAACCCTGTTCGAAAGCGAATTGTTCGGCCATGTAAAAGGAGCGTTTACCGATGCGCAAAAGGAGCACACCGGAAAGTTTGAAACGGCCAATCACGGTACTCTTTTTCTTGACGAAATAGCCAACCTGCCGTTGTCGTTACAGGCAAAAATGCTGCGGGCCATTCAAACCCGGTCCATCACCAAACTCGGCAGCAACAAACCCGTTGAAATAGATATCCGGTTGATTTCGGCTTCCAATAAAAACATCCGTAACATGGTTGCCGAAGGAAGTTTTCGCGAAGACCTGCTCTATCGTATCAATACCATTACCATCGAGCTGCCCCCATTGCGCAAACGTGGAAACGATATATTGCTGCTTGCCGATTTTTATCTTGAACAGTACGCGGTAAAATACGATAAGCCCGGTTTAAAAATTAGCAACGGGGCAAAAAACAAGTTGTTAAATTACAAGTGGCCGGGCAATGTACGCGAGCTGCAACACTGTATCGAAAAGGCCGTTATTTTGTCCGAAGGCAATTTATTGGATGAATATAGTTTTTCGCTGGACAATCAACGATTCAGCCCAAATAAAGAGATTGGCATTAAAACCATCGAAGAGATGGAAAAGGAGATGATTTTGTCGGCCATTCACCGGGAGAAAGGAAACATGACTGCTGTCGCCAAAAATCTCGGTATTACAAGGCAAACGCTCTACAACAAGATGAAACGATACGGAATTTGAAATAAAAAACCATGACTTACAAATACTTTTACCGCAGTATCATCATCAGGCTTGTCATCATTATCGGGTTGGCGGCCTTTGGCAGTTGGTTGATTTTTGAAAAACATGCCTGGGTTTTCGGCTCAATAACCGCTTTAGCTTTGCTGTTGGCCGCCATCAGTTTAGTTCGCTATTTTAACAACATCAACCGTTGGATGGCCTATTTTTTACTGGGTATCGAAAACGAAGACAGTTCGTTAAAAGTTCCGTCCGACGGGCAAAACAAAGCCATCAACGAAGTTTACAAAGGCATGCAGCGGCTCAACGATTTATTCCGGCAGGCAAAAATCGACATCAGCTCGCAGGAGCACTATTTTCGCTCGGTAATCAATCAATCGGCCACCGGTTTATTTTCGGTAAACGAAAAAGGAAGGGTTGTCAACATCAATCCGGCAGCTGTAAAACTCACACAGCTACAGGAGTATCATCATATCAATGCCTTAAAAAAAATTGACGATGCGCTGACACCGTTTATTATGAACACCCCGAAAGAGGAGAACCGGCAGTCGGCGATTTTTGAAAACAAATTCGGACAAAAGCTGCTGTTTAAACTTTCGGAAATCAGACTAAAAGATGAAACCTATAAACTTGTTGCCGTTAGCGACATCACTAAAGAACTCGACAGCCGCGAAGTGGATGCGTGGATTAAGCTGGCGCGCACCCTGTCGCACGAAATTATGAACAACATCACTCCCATTACCACTTTGTCGCAGGTTATTTCGGGCTATTTTACAAAAAACAACCGGCAAATTAATGTTGAAGACATCAGGCAGGAAACCATCGATAACACCATTAAAGGCCTGACCGTTATTGAAGAAAGAAGCGTGGGGCTGTTGAATTTTGTTGAAAACTACCGCAAGTTTACCAAACTTCCGGAACCTGATATTTCGGAAGTTAACCTGTCGGAACTGTTGGAAAACAACCTGATGGCTGCCACAGCATTTGAAGGGTTTGATACCGTAAACCTCAAAAAAACGTTTTCAAAAAATCTGATAGTTTTCACCGATGAAAAGTTGCTGTCGCAGGTAATTACCAATTTATTAAAAAACAGTGTCGAAGCCCTTGTTTCCGACAACGTTGAACAACCGGTTTTGTGGATTAACGCCATTGAACAGGGGGGGCAGGTAAAAATCGAAATTAAAAACAACGGCCCGGTCATTCCCCATGAACTTCGCGAACAAATTTTTGTACCGTTTTTTACCACCAAAGCAAACGGTTCCGGAATCGGGCTAAGCCTGAGCAAACAAATAATGCTCTCCATGGGTGGCGACATTGTTTTAACACCCGACACCAATTTTACGGTGTTTACGGTTACGCTGGGGTAAACGGTTAAGGTAAAGGTATTTTATTGATTAATGCAGCAAAATAAAGGGGCAGCGAAACAAGATTATAGTCGATTACCTTTTTGTTTCCACCGAGGATAACGGTTGCTTTCAGGTTTTTACCCACCGATGGTAAATCGATGTTAAACCGTATGCCGGTGTGCTCCTTTTTCCCGGCCAAATAAACCTGCAACGATTTTAGTGTCCCTGTTTTTCCGGCTTTTACCTCTATGGGATAAATACTGTTTCCTATTTGATATAAAAAATCGATCTCGGCGTTGGTGTTTTTTGCTTCGCGAACCCAGTAATAAAGTTTAGCATCTTCATAATAGTTAAACGAAGTTAGCAATTCCTGACCCACAAACTGTTCAGCCAATGCGCCTTCAAAGTCGGTAACGAGGTTTTTTAAACCGGTTAATTTAATATGCGAAAGTGAGCACAACAGTCCGATATCCAAAAACAGCGGTTTAAACACATTATTATCTACATATTGATTTATAGGAACTTTTGAAGACTTTGTTTTTCGCACAAGATGAATAATCCGGCTTAATTCAAGCTTTAACAAAGCATCTTTAATATACGAAGAGTGGACGCTGTTGTTAATGGCTGAATATTTAACCTTTTTACCAACATTTTTTGCCACATATTTCAGGCTTTCTTTCAGATAATCTTGTTGACTTCGCGTACTGTATTTAGCAAAGTCATATTGAAACGAAGTGAGAATTGCCGAGTGTACTTTTTCTACTTCAATCAGGTTTTTTGTTTTAGTATAAACCCTGACTGCTTCAGGCATACCGCCGATAAAAAAGTAAAGTCTCAATAATTCAATCAATTTTTGATGAATCGCTTCACTAAACGACTCGTCAGGAGAAAACTTATCAAGATAATTAACAACTCCTTGTTGATCGTTGGCGAGCAAAAATTCTTTAAAACTCATAGGGTACATAAAAGCAAATTCTACCCTGCCCACCGGCATGGAATATGGGAGTTCGTTAAGGGTGTGGTCAAGTAACGATCCGGCGGCTATTATATGAAGGCCGGGCATCTGCTCGTAAAAATAGCGTAAAGCGACAATGGCTTCGGGCAACAGCTGAATTTCATCAATAAACAGAAGCGTTTTCCCCTCTATAACCGGTTTGTTATATAATGCAGATAATTCGTTAATGATAAGTGTGGGATTCTTGCTGTTAAATACATTTTTCAGGTTATCATCCTGCTCGGCATTGAGAAGCAAAACATCATCGAAGTTTTCCTTTCCAAACTTGATAACTGAAAATGTTTTCCCAACCTGCCTTGCCCCCCTTAAAATAAGAGGCTTACGGTTTATACTATCCTTCCAATAAAGTAAATATTGCTCTATTTCCCTTTTCATATTTTTTGCACAAAGATACTGTTTTTTTAAAACACTATTGGTTTTCAGACATTATTTTCCAAAACACTATTGGATTTTGGATGTTTTACTGCTAAAACACTATTGGATTTTGGAAATATATTTATAATCCTGCTCAAAAAAACAGCACTTTTATACTGTTTTTGGTTTTTGCAAAAACCATTTTATATGTATTATTGG
>JALVAQ010000046.1 GCA_027011095.1 Bacteroidales bacterium | reverse complement strand
ACGGAAATTGCAGCTATGAATGCCAGCTTAAATGATATTCATGACAGACTGGGTTGCGAAGTGTTGGCGATTTCTACCGACACTAAATTTAGCCATAAACGGTTTGCAGAAACTGAACCTTTATTGAAAGATTTAAAATTGACCATTGGATCTGATCCTACCGGAGAGGTTTCACGCAAATTTGGTGTCTTAATTGAAGATGCGGGCATTGCACTGCGTGGTCGTTTTCTGATTAACCCTGATGGAATTGTGATGGCTCAGGAAGTACAGGCTCCTCCTGTAGGAAGAAGCGTAAAAGAATTTATTCGACAAATTGAAGCACATCAGCATGCACATAAAACCGGAGAAGTTTGTCCTGCAGGATGGAAACCTGGTAAAACAACACTTCCGGTTAACACCGACGCAGAAGCAATGACAGGAAGAGTAGGTGATTATATTACCATCGACGAGATTATGTCGTAAAAAGAAAAGTATTTAAAAAAAGCCCCTTTGATTTTTCATTGGGGCTTTTTTTGCATTGACTACTGCTTTACAAACTTACCGTAATAATACCCTTTGTCGGTTTTCAGGTGGATGATGTAGATGCCCTCTTCAAAATTGTTTATCGGTAAACGATTTATACTGTTACCCGTCAGGTTACCACTGCCAACCATTACACCGGTAACGGTATAAACTTTATAGTAAATGGTTCCTTTAAGTGCACGGCAATCAATGCTTATTGCGTTGTGGGCAGGGTTTGGCCAAATGTTGATTAGCTGCGCTAAAGCGTTGTTACCGGCAATGCCGTCAATTTCATCGGGAAGCACCATCAAACTGTCAATAATGGCCTTGTCTCTTACTGAAATAATACGGTTGGTTACAATATCCACCGGATCGGAACTGTCGTAACTGCGGGCAAATACATAAGCCATGTCCAGTTGCTGTACATCGCCCGGTTTAAAGGTAAACGGCCCGGTGCTGAGTACTCCTCTGCGGTCGCCTGGAGGATTGGGATTTCCATTGTTTGAGTTCTCCTCAGTCCAGTTGAACCCCATATCAACACCTCCGGTTCCATAGTTACAGGTGTCGCTGTTTCCCGGATACCAATAGTTAAAGTTTACGGTATTGCCATCCTTTACAAAAGACCAATGAGTACCTGTAATATAATTACCTTGTAGCATGTTGTAATATTCAGGTGCAACAATGGGAACGTAATATGGTATAAAACACCCGAAATACTGCATGCCCCACCGCTCATCGTCAACAATGCCGTTGCTAAAATTTAGTCCGTTAATACTTTCGTCGCAACCTCCCGAAGGGTTGTCGCTATTATCGGCATCCATAAACGGGCCGCCCAACATGGTTATGCCAATGGCTGGCAGCTTGTCGCCATATCCGGCGAAAAAATTACCACTATTACTTGTTACATCTTGGTCAAAATTATCGCCATTGTATCCAATCATAGCCCCAAGACGAACATTGCTTCTTACATAATCATCGTTAGGATTTCCCAGATCGGGGTCTACAAAATTTCCAAAATAGGTATCGTAATAGGTTGTATCGGATCGGTTGATTAGGTCGTAATGAACAAAAACGGTATTCCAAAGTGCCGAATCTGATTCGTCGTTAAATTCATAAGCCATCCCGTGAATTTCAATGCCAAGCGGTTTTCCTTGTGTTCCGGTATGAAAAGTTCTGTCGTCGTTAAAAATAAAATAGATGGCCTGGTCGCCACGAATTAGTGGATAATCGCCGGCCATGGGTTCGTAAATACCATTGTTGTTTTTATCGAAATAGGGTGCCAGTTGTGCCGCTTCGCCATTGGCAATATCGCCGTTTCCGGGCCAGGTAGTAATTTCTATTTTGGGTTTGTATCCCGCATCCTGATAGTGGTTCATGTGGTATTTAATATCGTATTTAGTGAGCTTCCAAACGCCAATATATTTTTCGTCGTACTGTTTGTTGTAATTGTCAGCAACCGGCCCGTACCAAAAATTAGTGCCGGAGGACAACGGATACATTACTGCCGCCGCATGCAATGAAGTGCTGTTGCTGAAGTCATCATTACCTGCAATCCACAACGAACTGCTAAAAATAGCATTGATACCACTTCCTTTGGGAGCTTCAAAGGCGGGAACGTATTCGCGGCTGGAGATAGAGTGGTAATAATCATTTCCCGGAAAACCGTAATTATTAAACAGATATCCGTTTCCATTGATGCCGGCTTTAATATTGTTGACATCCAACGTGTTGTAAAATCTGCTATTGTCAACGTTCACTATTAAATAGCCATAGGATACCGGTTGCTCCCATTCCCCGCTTCCCTTTTTAAAAATAAAGTATTGTACCGTATCAACTCCGTGAAAGTCGCCATAGGCATGGTATTCTATGGTGCTGTCATTTAAAACGACGGAGAAGCTGTTTTGACTACTGACAATGGACTGCAAACCTTGTTGTTTTATAATAAGGGAATCTTGTCCGTTATTAATATCATTTTGCAACACGTTGATGGTAATTGGCAGGCCACCTGTAGCTGTGGTAAAATCGTTTACGCCCATGGGCAGCGAATTATCTCTGGATACCGTAATATTGATATCACCCCATTTGGAAAAAACATCAGGGTTATTTTTTTCCTTCACCCGATACGAAACGGTAATTTGATGAATGGAATCATCGTACGAAAAGGGAGGAAAAACATTGGTTAACTCTATCAGGCTGTCATTAATGGTTGCCGTTACATTGCCCTTTCCGTCCACCTTGTCTATTTTCAACGGCTCTCCGGTGGGACTGTAATCGTTTTGTAATACATTAACGGAAACAGGGCTGTTGAAACCTGCCGTTGCCATATCGGCCACCGCAACAGGAATATCAGGGTTGTCAACGGCATGAACTGCTATTTTAGCTGGTGCCGAAATATATCCATACGGAGCATTTGTTTCCTGAACCAAGTAATGAATGGTGTCGGTTCCTGAAAAGTTGGAGGTTCTTATCTTTAATAAGGTGTCAGAAACAATTTCTACTGTTGTTGATTCTGTACCAAATACCTTGTAAAGTTTTAAAGAATAATTGAAAGGGTCGGTGTCGTTATGAAGTGGGTTAAACTCTGTGTCAACAAAAGTAACAGCCTCTGTTTCATCGTTTACTGCAACGGGCAGGTCAGGATTATCTAAAATAAAAACCGTGGCTTCGGCTTCGTTAGAAAAATATCTTTTTCCTGTCCCTTTTTTTTCGCTGGTGTAATCAAAGGTTACTCTCCACCCGTTTGAATAATGGGTAGCTAATGTTACTGTTGAATCGGTTATGTTGGTAATACTTCCACCGTATGAGTGAACTACCTCACGTATCTTTAGCGAATCGCCGTTGGGGTCAAAATCGTTTACAAGCAAATTTAATACGGTAGGTTTTTGTGCGTAAACGGTAAAAGTATCGTTAACGGCTGTCGGCAAATTTGGGTTTTCAATTACGTTGATGTAGATGGTTGCCCTGTCCGAATGGCGTGGAGGAGTACCGTTATCTTCAATTCTGTATTGCAACGAATCGTTACCGTAAAACGAATCGGAATGGTAAGTAATCAGGGTGTCGTTGTATTCGCGTTCGCCATGTTTGGCATGGTAAACCTGAAAAATATAAAAGGTATTCCCATACGGGTCGTAATCGTTTTGCAGGGGAAAAATAGTAATTGTATCTTCTGCTACAACCGATACCGTATCCGGCAAGGCCACAGGAACTTTGTTTTGCGCTTTAAGATTAAAACCGGATAGAATAAGCAACGAAAGTAACCAATAAAAAGTTTTCATAACGGTATGTTTTTCAGGGTGAATGAAATTAGAGAACCTACAAAGGTATAAAATCTTTTATAAAAAACCTCAAAATTTGCTTAAACCTAACGTGGTATTGGCTGAAAAAAACTACTTTGTCCCAGGCTAAAAACGAGGCTAATTCCTATTTTGATGTGCTAACACCATTATAGAACCGATAGAGTATTGTCGGATTTTGTTGTCTGGGACTTTGTCAAAGTTGCTAATAATCTTAAAAAAACCCTGTGTTAAATCCCCGAAGGGGATGCAATATGAATAACCATACGT
>JALVAQ010000045.1 GCA_027011095.1 Bacteroidales bacterium | reverse complement strand
ACCGGGCTTCACCCGGTGCTATTCAAATAGCATCCCTTCGGGACTTTGGTAAAGAGTTGTTAAAAAAAACAGGTAAAGTTTTTTAGCTTAACAAAATCACTATCACATCAAAATAGGAATTAGCCCTATTTTAAGGTTTATTTAGAATTATTTTTAATTACAAAAAAATGGTAGGTTGTTTTTATTACTATTTTCGCCTTTTATTAAAAAGGAAAAAATGAAATTCAAAGTAGGCGATAAAGTTAACTTTTTAAACGAAAGTGGCGGAGGTGTTGTAACTGCAATTGTTGATAACAGAATGGTTAAGGTTGAAGTGGATGGCGGGTTTGAGATGCCGGTTATGGTGAGTGATTTGATTCTCGACTACAGGGCTAAAGAAGCCGAAAACATTACCAATCAGTTTTACTCAAAACCACCGGCACCACAGCCGGAAGCACAGCCCGAAAGTCAGGAACCGGAACGCGTTAGCGAGATAAGTCCCTACTTTGAGGTTAAGGAGGAAAAAGGCCTCTATTTGGCTTACGAGCCGCACGACCAGCAATGGTTGCTTACAGGAGATGTTGATATCTTTTTAATAAACCACACCAAATACGAAGTATTGTACAGCCTTTTTTTGGAACAGGATAACGAACTGGCCGGCATCGACTACGGCTCCATTCCTCCCGACTCAAAAATAGCCATTGAAACCATCGAACGCGATGAATTGGAAAGCTGGAACAGAGGCTATGTGCAAATGTTGTTTCACACCGATTCTCCCACAAAAATACTTATGCCGTTGCACAGCAGAATCAACGTAAAAGCCGGCCGCTTTTACAAAGAGGGAAGTTATACTTCGAGCAGCTTGCTCAATGGCAAAGCACTGATTGTAAACCTGAGTCCTGAAAATGCACTTGAAACGGTTAGCGACAGCCTGATTGCGGAAAAACAGGGATTCTCGGGAAAAAATACCAAATCGGAAACAGTGGTGGAAAAACCTTTGATTGAAAAACACAAAACCGCCATAAACGAAGCCGTTGTGGACCTCCACATTGGCGAGCTGGTCGATAATATTCTGGGCATGTCGAGCCATGATATGCTGAACACCCAGATTGATTTTTTCAAACGGACACTGGAAAGTGCGGTTGTTAACGAGTACGAAAAAGTTACCTTTATTCACGGCGTTGGTAACGGAATATTAAAAAATGCCATCATTAAAGAACTTGAAAGCTACGAAGGCATTGAAAACCGTATGGCCGCCATTTCCAAATTCGGGGTAGGTGCACTGGATGTGTTGATTAAAACAAAAGAGTAATTATGAAAAAATTTACCAACATATTGTTTTCCATGCAAACCATGGGAATTCTGATTTTAATATTTGCCTTTTCCATAGGCACAGCAACCTTTATTGAAAACGACTTCGGCACCATTGCTGCCAAAGCAGTCGTTTACAATGCGGTGTGGTTTGATATTTTGCTGGTATTGCTAGCCGTAAACCTTACTGGCAACATTTTCAGATACAAAATGTACCGGTTAAAAAAATGGCCGGTTTTTACCTTTCACGTGGCATTTTTAATCATTCTTCTGGGAGCTGCCATCACACGATTTATCAGCTTTGAAGGAACCATGCACATCCGTCAGGGTGAACAATCCGATTTGATGTTATCAGATAATACCTACGTAATTGCTACCGCTACAGCTGATGGAAAAACGGTTAAAAGCGAAAAAAAGGTTTTGTTGTCGGTGTTGTCTCCCAACGATTACCACGATAAAATAAAAGTGGGCAATGCAAAGGTTTCAATCACCACCAAAAAGTTTGTTCCAAACGCTACCGAAAGTGTTATAGCCTCAAACGAAGGTGAACCCTATGCGGTTATTGTAGCATCGGCAGGCAACGGAAGACAAAACTATTACCTGACTCCCGGAATGGAGCAACGGGTCGGCTCGTATATTGTAAGCTGGAATAAAAATACTACGGCTGCCTTTGTATTAGATTACCGTAACGATACATTACTGTTTAAATCCGTTGACTCAGTTTCGCGCATGTCAATGGGAACTGCCGGATATGAAATGCTGGCACCCAACCAATGGCACCAGTTCGAAAAAAGATACTTATACCAAATTGGCGGCCTGGCTGTTGTGCTGACCGATTTTTACCCCAAAGGAAAAATTACCTATGTACCATACGACCCGAAGAAAGCCACGCTGATGGATGCCTTGATTGTGAATGTGGATGTAAACGGAACTCAAAAAGAGGTGGTTTTACGTGGCGGCAAAGGATACGAAGGCACCAAAGAAACTGCTTATGTTGATGGCGTAAAAGTAACGATGAGTTATGGTTCCAAAAACATTAAACTTCCCTTTTCAATTAAGCTATCTGAATTTCAACTGGAAAGATACCCCGGCTCAAACAGCCCCTCTTCCTATGCCAGCGAAGTTATTTTAATTGACCATGATGAAAATCTGGTACTACCTTTCAGAATTTATATGAACCACGTACTAAACCATCGCGGATACCGCTTTTTCCAATCCTCGTACGACCCCGATGAAAAGGGAACCATTCTTTCAGTAAACCACGATGGCTGGGGAACGGGCGTATCCTACCTCGGTTATTTATTGATGAGCATCGGGATGTTCTTCTCCATATTTAGCAAGCACACTCATTTTGCCGCTTTGGGAAGAACCATAAACAAGGGTAAGAAAAGTTTAAAAAAGATGCCTGTAGCCATGCTTGTTTTGTTATTGCTGATTTCAAACCTTGCCATGGCACAGCACACAGGACATCTGTCGGTAACCGATTTAAAACCTGTTGACAAACAGGAAGCGGAGGCCTTTGGTAAACTTGTTGTTCTTCCTCACGACGGGCGTATTGAACCGGTTAATACCCTAAGCAGTGAAATACTTAGAAAAATAAGCAAAAAAGCAAACCTGAACGGGTTAACCCCCGATCAGGTATTGTTGGGTATGGCTTCCGACCCTGCATCGTGGCAACGGGTTCCCATGATAAAAATAAGGTTTGGCATCGCTCGTAATACCGAGTTGCAACACATTCTCGGTGTAAAGGGTGATTACGCCTCGTACCTCGATTTTATTGATATGAAAACCGGAAAATACAAGCTTGGTGAACTGGTTCAGGAAGCCTACAGTAAAAAACCTATTTATCGCGGCCTTTTTGATAAGGATATTATGAAGGTTGATGAAAAGCTAAACATCTGTTATATGATTTATACGGGCGACATGCTCAGGTTGCTTCCAAACCCAACAGGTGTAAACAAACCCTGGTTTTCAGCAACATCTTCTATTACAGGACTTCCCCCGCATGATTCTGCCATGATTGCACAAATTTTGCCTGCCTATTTTAATGCTGTAAAAAATGGTGACTACAAGCAGGCTGCTGAGTTACGAAAAGGTATTGAACTGTTTCAGAAAAAGTTTGCCGGCAACATTCTTCCGTCAAAAACCAAAATAAAGGTTGAAATATTATACAACAAATGGATGATTTTTGACAACCTTAGCAAGGTTTACGGCCTGTTAGGTGTTATTATGCTGATACTTATTTTTATCAACATCTTTAAAAACTCCAAAAAGCTGTCGGTTACCATAAATGTATTCACCATTTTAATTGCCATTGGCTTTTTGGCTCAAACGGCCGGACTAGGCATGCGTTGGTATATTTCGGGGCATGCACCCTGGAGCGACGGTTACGAGTCGATGGTTTATATCGGATGGATTACCATGTTGGCAGGACTTCTGTTTGCCAGGAAATCAGCCATGACGGTTGCCGCCACTACCGTATTAACATCCGTAATTTTAATGGTGGCGCACCTTACCTGGATGGAGCCTGAAATTACCAATCTTGTGCCGGTACTAAAATCGTACTGGCTCACCATTCATGTTTCGGTAATTACTGCCAGTTACGGTTTTTTGGCACTTTCGATGCTGCTGGGATTTTTAAACCTGATTTTGATGCTTTTCAAAAATAAAAAGAACATGAATTACATGAACATCAGAATAAATGAGCTGACTGCCATAAACGAGCGTGCCATGACCATTGGCCTTTATATGTTAACCATCGGAACCTTTCTTGGCGGTGTGTGGGCCAACGAAAGCTGGGGACGCTATTGGGGCTGGGATCCCAAAGAGACCTGGGCGCTGGTTTCGATATTGGTTTATGCTTTTATTACGCACATGCGATTTATACCCGGACTAAAATCAAAGTTCACGTTTAACCTTGCATCCTTAATTGGTTATTTCTCTATCTTGATGACCTATTTTGGTGTTAACTTCTACCTGTCGGGATTGCACTCGTACGCCAAAGGCGATCCGGTACCCATACCCAATTTTGTTTACTACACGTTGGTGGTCATTTTTGCTGTAGCTGTAGTGGCTTATTATAAGGAGGAGCAACTGAATAAGTTGGAAAAGGATAAATAGAAAGAGTTAGCGAAACTTTTCATGTCCAGGGAGACATTTAGTCAACTTTCGGCTACTTTCTTATCTTTGCCGCCATGAAAAATAACGGGTTTGTTACGGTTAACTTTTTAAACTGGGAGGAAGAAACCAAAACGGGGCTGGTACTGCTTGATTTCTGGGCCGAATGGTGCAGCGCCTGTATCGCTCAGGATAGAGTTTATGCTGAAATAGCAGACAAGTTTGGCAACAGCGTTAAAATTGCCAAAATTAATGTGAGCGATAACAGGGTTTTATCTGATAAATTCGGTGTAAAAAATATTCCATTCTTAATCCTTTTAAAAGATGGAAAAAAGGTGTTGCAGATGCCCGGTATTCAAAGTAAAGAGTATTTATTTAGTCAAATTGAAAAACATATAAGTTATGAATAACACATTGTTATGGAGTTTTATAGGCGTTCTGTTTGTGTTGCTGGTATGGGCATTTTACAAACGATACAAATCGCTTAAAAATTACAATCCCGCAAACGATAGTGATAAATTGGTTTTGCTGACAGACTTAAATTTCAAGAAAACCATCGCCAAAGGAGTTACCCTTGTTGACTTTTGGGCTGAATGGTGTACACCCTGTAAAATTCAGGGACCCATCGTTAGTGAAGTGGCCGATGAACTTTCTGATAAAGCAACCATCGCAAAGCTTGATGTCCAAACCCACCAAAAAACTGCGCAGCAGCTCGGCATCAGAAATATACCGACCATAATTATTTTTAAAGACGGGAAAGTGGTGCAACAATTTGTCGGGGTGAAGACTAAGTCGGTGCTGGTTAAGGCGGTTAATAAGGCGTTAAGTGGTAGTTAGTTAAAATTTGCTCACAGTTGCAAACTGTGAACGGAAAGTATAGTTAGTCGTTTTGCCAGATTTGCCAGGAGGCTTCGGCCTGGAGATGTAGCATTTCCAAGCCGTTTTTTGTGGCTGCCCCTGCCCTGCTGCCCTCTTTTAAAAAAAGGGTTTCTTGGGGATTATAAATTAAATCGTACAAAATGTGCTCCTTTGAAAGATGGTGGTATGGAATTATTGGAGCTTTTTCAATATTTGGGAACGTCCCTAACGGGGTGGTGTTTATTATGATGCGATAGTCCGTAAGCATCTCCTTACCAATATCGCTATAAGTTATGTTATTTTTACGTTTTACACGACTTACCAGCTGATAGGGAATTGAAAGTTGCTTTAACACAAACTCCACAGCCTTCGATGCACCTCCGGTTCCCAACACAAGTGCCTTTAACGGCAGTCTGTCTGCAACCAAAGGTTTAAATGAAGCCCTGAAACCAGCCACATCGGTGTTAAAACCTTCCAGTCCTGATTTTGTAATTTTTACGGTGTTAACTGCACCCACAGCTTCCGCTTCAGCACTAAGCCGGTTTATAAGGGGAATAATTTCTTTTTTAAAAGGAATGGTAACGTTAAATCCTTTTAGCATTGGATGTACTTTTATAATCCTCTTAATCTCATCAACGGTTTCTACATCAAACAGCAGATAGTTTGCCTTAATTCCTTCTCGCCTGAACTTTTTATTAAAATAATCGGGAGAGAGTGAATGAGAGATATTTCGCCCTATTAAACCATATTTTGGCACATCAGGCATCGGCAGACTTTGTTTGCGCCATCTGTTCGACAACTACTATGGAAAGAATACCGAGAATCATAAATCCTATGCCGGCATAAACTTCGAGGTTCATCTGCTGCGGAAGAATTACCGAATAGCGGGCAATCACTTTTTCACCATGCTTCATAATAAAATCGCCGGCTGCATTGGTAAGGTATTCAGGCTCTTTCCACGGCCACAAAATACCCAGCGACCCCAAAATAAACCCCGTCAGCATGGCAATGGTTTGATCCTTGTAGCGCTTGAAAACCCACGACAAAACATGCGAAAAAGCAATAAGACCCACAACAGCACCTATCCCTACGGGGATGATGATGCTTAAATCGCGATTATTGATGGCATCGATGGCAATAAGCTGATAATTACCCATTAAGATAAGCACAAACGAACCCGAAAGCCCCGGCAGAATCATGGAACAGATTGCCACTATGCCGCAAAGAAACAGGTACAGCATATTGTCGTTGGCCGTAGCAGGATTAATAAGCGATATGGCAATGGCAAAAGCTGTGCCCACAACAAACGAAATAATGGTTGACGATTTCCATTTTTCCACCGTCTTGCCCACATAATAGACCGAAGAAAGCACCAATCCGAAAAAGTAAGCCCAAATATAAACAGGGTAGTTATGAAACAAGAAATCGAAAAGCCGCGCCAATGCAACAATAGCTACACCAACGCCGGCAAATAGGGTTAGCAGAAAATAGAAATCGGTTTTTTGAACAAATGCTTTCCATTCTCCCTTAAACAGCAGTCGGGCTGCTTTTAAATCAAACGACTTGATGGCATTGATTAAGCGCTCAAAAATACCGGTAATCAGCGCGATGGTACCACCCGAGACCCCAGGAATAATGTTGGCGATTCCCACTGCCAGCCCTTTTACAAAATAATTGATGTATTGTTTCATCTGTTTATAATTTTTTATTTCATCAACCATTTAATAATTTTCAACTTCTTTGCGTAAGGTGCATAGCGGATGGGGACATCCATCCATGTACCACGTTTTACAAAGGGTTTATGATTTGAAAGCTGCTGAAACGAATAAAAACCATGATAGCCGCCTGTACCGCTGTTGCCCACGCCCCCAAACGGAACTCTGTTATTGACAATGTGCATAAGCGTATCGTTGATGCTTACTCCGCCGGCAGGAACTCTTTCAAGTATCTGCTTTTGCACCTTTTTACTTTGGGTAAACAGATAGAGTGCCAACGGTTTTGGACGGGCATTAACCTTTTCTATAACTTCATCGAGGTTGCTGTAAGTAATAACCGGAAGTATGGGACCGAATATCTCCTGCTGCATCACGGCATCATCGAAGGTAACATTATCTAATATAGTGGGTTGAAAGTATTTATCTTCAACATCATAGCTTCCGCCATAATAAATATCAGCTCCCTCAATTAAAGCTGCCAATCGTTCCATATTGGGCTTGCTGATGATGCGGGGAAAGTCGGGACTTGTTTTAACATCATCGCCATACATCTCTTTTACTGCCTCCACCAAAGCCAGCATCAACTGCTCTTTAACCGATTGATGCACAAACAGGTAATCAGGGGCAATGCAGGTTTGCCCGGCATTGAGCAGCTTGCCCCACATAATTCGTTTTGCAGCCGGTTTTATTTTAGCCGTTTTGTCCACAATGCAAGGACTTTTTCCGCCAAGCTCCAGTGTTACAGGTGTCATTTGTTCCGCTGCGGCCTTCATCACTATTTTACCAATTCGGGGGCTGCCGGTAAAAAAAATGTGGTCAAATTTTAACTTTAACAGGGTTTGCGAAACGGCAGCATCGCCGGTAATAACCCTGATATAAGACTCAGGAAAAGCGGTGTTTATTATTTTTTCAACCACCGACGCCGTATTAGCCGAATATTCCGAAGGCTTTAAAATTACCGTGTTTCCTGCTGAAATTGCGCCAACCAAGGGTGCCAACAACAGCTGAAAGGGATAATTCCATGGAGCAATAACTAAAACTTTCCCAAGCGGTTCGTAATAGCTGTAAGTGGTGGCAGGAAACATTGTTAAGCCACTGGGTACCCGTTTGGGTTTCATCCACCTTTTAAGGTGCTTAATGTGGAATGATAACTCCTCAAGCACAAAGCCTATTTCGGAGGCATAGGCTTCAAACTTCGATTTGTGCAGGTCTTTCCAAAGAGCGGCATAAATATCCTGTTCATACTTTAAAATAGAGGCTTTTAAATCCTTTAGCGCTTTTAAACGAAAAGCATAGTCCAGCGTTGTACCTGTATTAAAAAAGTGCCGCTGATTTTCGGATATTTGCTCTATTTTATTGGCCTGCATAAATGTACTATTGGAGAAACTTATCTTTTAAGTTCATCAGGAAGCGATTCAAAAAAGGTATCTCCTCTCAAGCCGAGGCGAAGGGTTTCGAGGGGAATTACTTCGGTTGGTGCAATGTTACCCAAATTCACATTGGCACCAAAATGTTTGATAAACCAGGCCTGCTGCGATTTTTGAGGTGCTTCCCAAATAATGTCATCCATGGGAATGGCATGGGTAAGGATGTCGATTAAGGCGAAATCGGGTTTTCCGGTTGAATCGTAAATACCTACGGTTCCGCTTTCGCGTGCTTCGGCAATAACTTTTGTCGATCCGGCTTCGCGCTCTGTTTTCATTTGTCTGGCCCACACATCAGTTGGCATTTCAACGCCTGCCTGTTTAGAACCCACTTCCGAAAGAACAACATATTCTTTGGAAAGCCTCTCAATGTATTTACATTTCTCATCGTGGTTCAACTTCATGGAACCATCGGAAACTTCAACAGCATCGTAGCCCAGTTTATCCAAAAATCTTAAAAAATCTTCAAACTGATTTCTTATAACAAAAGCTTCAAACAGAGTTCCTCCGGGATAGACCTTAATACCATGTTTTTTAAACAGCTTTATTTTATCCTTAACATTGGGATTAACATACGAAGTGCCAAATCCAAGTTTCATAAAATCAATTAAAAATCCACAGGTGTTAATTACATCGTGTGCCTGATTCATTCCGATTCCCTTATCCATTACCATGTTAATGCCATTGTTACGTGGCTTTTCAGGACGCTCGGGCAAATAATTCAATATACTCATTACTTTGACTTATTATATATCTCCAACAATTCAATAAATCGTGATTCATTTTCCAGCTCCGGCAAATAAGCTAACAATTCGGTATAGCGCGAGGAATCCATTTCCAACGCCTTTTCAATAAAAACATAGGCTTGCTGAACTTTGCCTGAGTTATACAAGTAGCCTGCAAGGCGATACCACAAATCGGGATTTTTGTTATTACTGTCCAAAGCCTTTTCGATAACTGCAATGGCCACGTCCATACTACCCTGCCGTTCGTGTGCCAACGAAAGGTTAAGCCAGGCTCCCACATAACTTGCATCGCTTTCAACAATAATACCAAAATGATGTTCTGCCTCGATATAATTGCCTGTTTTTAAATATATTAAGGCAAGCTCATAACGAAATTCATTGTTTTTAGGAGCAATTTTAACGGCTTCGTCAAAATATTTAATGGCGCTGGTAACATTGCCTTCCAACATCAAAACTCTTCCCACCCCCTGATAAGCTTCCGCCAGCTCAGGCTCCATTTCCAAAGCATGTTTATAATAGTAGAGTGCCTGCGAAAAATCTCCAAGATTTTCGTACGATTCACCTATATAGTAATGTGTTAACGAATCATCGGGTTCATATTTAAGGGTTTCTTTGTAACACTCAATCGACTTTTTATAGTAACCGAGGTTTGAATAAGAATTGGCGAGGTTAAAATAGGCTGACGAAAAGGTTTCATCGATGGCAATGGCAAATTCGTAACTCTCAACAGCCTTTTCGTAAAGGTCGAGACTGTTGTAAAAAATACCGAGGTTAAACCATGCCTCTTTTGAATAGGGCTGCTTATCAAGAAATTCCAAAAAGAATTTTATACCATCGGCCTCTTTGCCGGTCATTTCATAAAAAAATGCAATCTCGTGAATAAGTGTAAACGATGTGGGATTTATATCTAATGCTTGTTTCAGGCTTAAAATGGCGTTGGGGTAATCGTTCATGTTTTCATACTCGAAAGCGATAGTAACATAAAGGTTTTCAACCTCATCCGAAATTTCCAATGCCTTTTTATACTCTTCAATGGCGAGGTCATGTTTGTTCATCATGGAATAAATTTCGCCCTTGACAATAAAAATATCCTCGTCTGCCTGCTCAATAAGCTCCATTTGGGCAAGTTTTTCCAACGCTTCGTAAAAATGACTTTCGTAGGCCATCTGACGGGCTTCTCTTATTCGGAATGAAGTGCAGGTGGGATGTTGCGTTTTGGCAAATTCGAGTGCTTTTGCCGACAAATCAATTTTTTGCACATCAAGGTAAAAGTCGATGATTATTTCCAACTCATCCACATCAAAGAAAATATACTCCTCATCCGCCAGCATTTTTTCAAACCGGCTGATTAACTCAGAAGTATCTTGCTCTTCCCCTTCACTATTCCAATCAAAACTATTCCTCATATATTGCTTTTACAAGTCGGCAAAAGTAGTTATTCCTTTTCAAAAATAGGCAAAATAATCTTTTAAATGGATAATCTATTTCAAATCTTCTCCAACCACTTTTTTATTAACATATCCTTGTAACTTTCCTCCCTTAAATATGGCTGCTTTGAGGAGTGTTCCTTTGGCAAGATGAAGCGGTTTTTCGTATTGGGGTGATTGCTGCACAGGGTCACTCCCATCGGTGGTATAGCGAATTGCAGCCTGATAAATTTCCGTTTCCATTTTTACCTGATAAGTTGTACTGTCGGCATCCTTTTGTACGGCAAAGGCAACATTATAGGTTCCCGGGCAGTAGTTCCAGCCAAAAGCTTTGTACCTTTTAAAATGGTTGTTGATGCGGCGCTGAAAGCTTTTCCACGATTTTTTATCGGGATAGGTCCAATCAACTTCAGCCAAAGCAGCCATGCGCGGCAACACCATATATTCTACTTTTTCAGGAGTAGGCATGTACTCTGTCCACACATTTCCCTGGGCACCGAGGATGTGTTTAGCCTCCTTTTTATTCAAATCTTCGGGCACAGGTTCATAATTGTAAACCTCTTTCAGTGTTGTCATGCCACCAATGGCGATGGGTTCGCCTTCGGGGCCGGCCTGATAATGATCGAAATAGCAATAGTTTCCCGGGGTCATAATGGCGTCATGGCCGGCGCGTGCAGCTGCTATCCCGCCTTCGATACCTCGCCACGACATAACGGTAGCACCCGGCGACAGCCCTCCTTCAAGAATCTCGTCCCACCCGATAAGCTGTCTTCCATGGGCGTTTAAAAACTTTTCTATGCGTGCCACAAAATAGCTTTGTAACTCCTCTTCGTTTTTGAGGCCGTTTTTCTTTATCAGCTGCTGACAAAGCTTGCTCTCTTTCCATCGTTCTTTGGGGGCTTCATCGCCTCCGATGTGGATATATTTTCCAGGAAACAGCTCCATAACTTCGGTGAGCACATTTTCAAGAAACTCAAATGTTTTCTCCCCGGGGCAATAAATATCAGGAAAAACACCCCACAAGGTGGCCGGACGGAAAGGCCCGGGCGTACAGGCCAACTCGGGATAGGCAGCAAGTGCCGCCAACGAATGGCCGGGCATTTCAATTTCGGGAATAATGGTAATATGGCGGTCGGCTGCGTATTTTACAACTTCACGTATTTGCTCCTGAGTATAAAAACCACCGTACCGTTTTCCGTCCCATTTTTGGGGACGGTCGCTATATTTACCCACAAGCGTTGAATCGCGCCAGGCACCAATTTCAGTTAATTTAGGATATTTTTTTATCTCGATACGCCATCCCTGATCTTCAGTAAGATGCCAGTGAAAAGTGTTGAACTTATACATGGCCATCATGTCAAGATAGTGTTTGATAAATTTCACAGAAAAAAAGTGCCGACCCACATCAAGATGCATACCACGGTAGTGAAATCTCGGGCTGTCGTTAATTCTCCATCCGGGAATATTAATCTCCTCCGGTTTTGACGAAAACATGGATTCGGGAAGCAACTGAATTAGCGTTTGAACGCCATAAAACAGTCCGGCACCATCAACCGAAACAATGGATATATTGCCTGAGTTCACCTTCAACCTGTACCCTTCGGGCTGGATATCTTTTTTATTATCAAGAATCCTCAAAACAATATCGTTTTCAACGCCATCTACCTTGTTGAGATTTTTAACAGGCAGGGCAAATCCGTACTGCTTTAAAAAGTCAGCAAGGTACTGCCCTGTTTTTAAGGTTTGCGGGTTATCACCCACAAGAATCCGGCTGTTGGCATTTAAAACAAAGTTTCCCTGTTTATGATAATAGTAATGATTAGGCAAGGGAATCACATTTAAAACGGGCTGTTTTTTAGCGTTTTCGCAGGATGAAAACACTAATAATGCAACTACTACTGTGAGGGCAAATAAAAAAATACGTTTCATAAAAAATTATTTAAACTTAACGAAAAACTTTCAATGTTCCCAGTACCGAAACCCGGGCACTGTCATCTATTGCAATAATATAACATTTGGCGGTAACAGTGTCGGAAATAACCGGAAAGTTATCTCCATTGGCAGGATGTGTAGGAATTGTTACCCTGTACGCTTCGTTGGGAACAATGCCCGAAGGCCAGTTTAAAGTATCATTCCAGTTGGTGTTGGTTCCCAGCCATAACAGCTTACCCGGCGGCAAAGCACCCCGATAAAAAATGCTGTCAGTGCCAGGCCAGTTTAACGTGTCGTACAAGGCTCCGATTGTGTAAGCAGACTGGTTACGTGGCCTGTATCTTTCACGAATAATGGTTGAATCAAACTGTTGATAAAGAATGGAAAAAGTATCGAGCTGCGGGTCGGCCTGAACACCATGAGTTTCCCAGGTGGTACCTGAACCGGCTCTGAACTCAGCGAGCGAATTGTAATTTCCGCCATCGCCGAACCTGTAATACATATACAGTCCGACAGTGTCATCACGATAGACAAAATTACCATCATATACAGCTCCGTTGACGGCCGTATCGTTGCGAAAAATTATTCTGTCGTCAAAGGTGTATATCAGGTTGTTAAGCAAATATTTTTCAGAATTTCCAAGCACTGAATGGACACCACACTCAGGTTTTGAGTAACCGCTTTTTCGTGAAACAATGGTGTTGTTATAAACCTTCCAGTAGGCCATTACATCCAGTCCATGCGAACCAAAAGGATCTATGGTTGTCCATACCGGCCAATTGCTTTCATGACAGTTTCCAGGTCGTCCGCCGTGCTGTAAAATTGTATTATCAATAATGTTGTGATGTATGTAAACCTGCCCTATTGATGCCGGACTGGTTTCTGTCATTGAAATGCCGGAGCCTGTT
>JALVAQ010000044.1 GCA_027011095.1 Bacteroidales bacterium | reverse complement strand
ACGGGCTCACTCCTTCGCGGGCATCCACCACAAATACAATAGCATCAGCTTCGTCGATGGCAAACATTACCTGCTTGCTAATCTCTTTTTCAAAAGTGTCGTCAGAACCTTCCACATAGCCACCGGTATCAATTACCGAAAAATCATATCCGTTCCAATCGCTTTCGCCATAAATCCTGTCGCGTGTAACACCGCTTACCGACTCAACGATAGCACTTTTCGATTGTGTAAAACGGTTAAAAAGGGTTGACTTCCCCACATTGGGCCTGCCAACAATGGCTAATATATTTTTCATCTATTTTCGTTTAGTTGTTTCTGAAATATAAAACTTTGCAAAGATAGGCAAGTTTCAACAGGAATGGATAACCCGGTGAGTTCTCCCAAATCCGAAAATCAGGATAAACTCTACAAAAAAAAATAAGTTACAATGGCCTACACTTCACCATAGCCAAACCTGTTGAGGCTTTTTTCGTTGTCGCGCCAATCCTTATTGACTTTTACGCGCAGTTCAAGAAAAACCTTCTTATCAATAAACTTTTCTATATCTTCGCGAGCCTGTGTGCCAACCCGTTTGATGCGTTCACCCTTATGGCCAAGGATAATAGCCTTTTGTGATTCGCGAATTACATAAATGTAAGCATAAATACGCACCAGATTCTCTTCTTCAAGGTAAGAGTCAACAGCCACCTCAGTGGAATAAGGCACCTCCTTTTTATAGTTTACAAAAATCTTCTCCCTGATTATTTCCGAAACAAAAAACCGCATGGATTTATCCGTCAGTTCATCTTTTGGAAAATAGGGCGGGCTTTCCGGAAGCAGGTCAATAATAGTATCGAACACCTTTTCCACATTAAATTTCATCAGTGCCGAAACCGGAATAATTTGTGCCTGAGGAATTTTTTCTTTCCAATAATTCATTTCCTGCACAATACGTTCCTGTTCGGAAAGGTCAATTTTATTTATCAATAAAAGAACCGGCGTTTTTGAATGGATGATTTTTTCAATAATTTCATTTTCTTCAAACTGCATTCCCGTTTCGGTCATCAGCAAAATGACATCCGCATCAACAAGCGCCGATTCCACGAACTTATTCATGTATTCATGCATTTTATAAGCCGGGTTGCGCACAATACCGGGTGTATCGGAGTAAACAATTTGAAAGTCATCGCCATTTACAATGCCCATAATACGGTGGCGTGTAGTTTGGGCTTTAGAGGTTATGATGGATAACTTCTCGCCAACCAGGGCGTTCATCAGGGTTGACTTCCCCACATTGGGATACCCTATTATATTTACAAAGCCTGCTTTATGCATAAAAAATATTTTTTCAGAAAAACTTGTTTTGCAAAGAAACAAAATATATTTTTGCACTCGCATTTAAAAACAATATTGCGGGGTGGAGCAGTGGTAGCTCGTCGGGCTCATAACCCGAAGGTCGTAGGTTCGAGTCCTGCCCCCGCTACTAAGATTAAAAGACTATTATTAAGTTGATAGTCTTTTTTTTGTATTGAAAACTTTTATTCAATAGAATCCTCAACCTTCCCGGCCTCCAACGCACTTGTCTGATTCGACCGAAAAGGTTTCCTTGACAGATTAATTAATCTCCTCTGCTCCGGGGTTTAGCCCGGAGCAACGAATAATTTTTCGAGCGATGATAGAATGTACGATGATAAAAATGACATAGTTTAGCCCGGAGCAACGAATAATTTTTCGAGCGATGATAGAATGTACGATGATAAAAATGACATAGTTTAGCCCGGAGCAACGAATAATTTTTCGTGAAATCGTTGGCTTTCTTTCCGTACGCAATTAAATTACCTTAACTTTGTACATTCAATGATTAAGACCATCAATTTATTGAAATTATGATTAAGGAAATTGGAAAAGGAAACTCTGTCTTCAATAATTTTTTAGCCGAACTTCGTGATGTCTCCATTCAGAAAGACCGTCTGCGGTTTAGACGCAATCTGGAACGTATGGGCGAAATATTTGCCTACGAAATCAGCAAAGTACTGACCTACAAAAATACCGATATTGAAACACCTCTTGGAGAAACACACATGAGTGTAATGGCCGAACAGCCAGTGTTGGCCACTATTTTGCGCGCCGGGCTTCCTTTACATCAGGGCATGCTTAATTATTTTGACAACGCCGAAAATGCCTTTATCTCCGCTTATCGCAAATACGATGCCGATGAAGATTTTGTTATTAAACTTAACTATGTTTCCTCTCCCGGCATTCAGGACAAAGTGCTTATTCTTTCGGATCCAATGTTGGCAACAGGCGGCTCAATTGTGGCATCGTTAAAGGGAATTTTTGAAAAAGGAACACCCAAACACACCCATATTGTTTGCGTGCTTGCCAGCGAAGAGGGTATTAAAACCATCAGAAAATCATTTTCCTCCAAAAAAACCACCATCTGGGTTGGCGCCATCGACGATGAACTTACTGCTAAAGCATACATAGTACCGGGACTGGGTGATGCCGGCGATTTGGCCTATGGTATCAAAGAAGATTAACAGCACAAATTATGGCTAACCTGCGGCTTATTTACGAAAACATCAACATCTCCTTACAGGCGATAAAAGGTCACTGGCTCCGAACCATCCTTACAGTGAGCATCATTGCCTTTGGCATCATGGCGCTGGTGGGCATATTAACCGCCATTGATGCCATGAAATTCTTCCTTAACGATAATTTTTCGATGATGGGATCCAACACTTTTAACATTCAAAGCAGGGAGCTGAGAGTACAGATTGGCGGCCACCGAAACAAGCCCAAGTCGTTTGAGCCCATCACTTTTCAACAGGCAATGGATTTTAAGGAGCAATATCACTTTCCATCGAAAGTATCAATTTTCACACGAGGAACCGGCATTGCAACTCTAAAATACGAATCGGTAAAAACCAACCCCAACATTCAGGTAATGGGTACCGACGAAAACTACATTTCATCGGCAGGACTTGAAATTGCCATGGGACGAAACCTTACCAAAACGGATATTGAAAACAGCGGACACGTGGTAATCATCGGATCGGAGATTGCCGACAAGCTGTTTCCAAATGAGCCTGACCCTGTGGGAAAGGTTATATCAGTCGGCCCCGGAAAGTACAAAATTATAGGTGTGTTAAAAGAACGCGGTTCATCCATCGGTTTTTCCGGCGACAAATCATGCCTCGTTCCGGTAAGCAACGTCAGAGTCTATTTTTCGCGCCCCAAAATGAATTACAACATCAGCGTTTTGGTAACCGATGGCGATTTAATGGAAGCTGCCATTGGTGAAGCCACCGGCCTGTTTCGGAAAATACGAAAAGATAAGTTAAAAGACGAAAACTCGTTTTCCATTTCAAAAAGCGACAACATAGCCGGCATGTTAATAAGTCTTACCTGGAAAATACAATTGGGAGCCACCTTTATCGGTTTAATAACCCTGTTTGGTGCCGGCATTGGTTTGATGAACATTATGCTGGTTTCGGTTACCGAGCGAACACGCGAAATAGGCATCAGAAAAGCATTGGGAGCTACCCGGCGAACCATCAGAAACCAGTTTTTGGCTGAAGCCGTAGTAATTGCACAGATAGGAGGTGTTTTAGGTGTGGTGGCAGGTATTATGGCAGGCAATGCCATTTCCTATTTTACCAACAGTCCGTTTATTGTTCCCTGGTTGTGGATAGTCAGCGGCCTGATATTAACCTTTTTTGTGGCTTTAATTTCAGGAATTATCCCGGCTTACAAAGCAGCATCGCTCGACCCCATCGAAGCCTTAAGGTATGAATAGAACAACTTATGTTTTATCTTATTTGTGCCTTAATGTCTTTTGTACAAATCAAACTTTTTTAAATCAACCGAAACTCTTTGAAACCCGGTAATTAAGCTGTCAGAATAATTTTTGTTAACAATCAAATAATCAAAATCCTCAGAATTTTCGGCATTTAAACAATCTATATTATTGCGCCAAAAATATCCTACAACAAGCCAATCGAATGTAATAGAAGGTTCAACGGCAACAACCGTCCCGTGAGGAATAACACTCTCAATTAAGTAAACATCATGCAGTATTTCTTTGTCCCTACCAGTTTTATTTATCTGCA
>JALVAQ010000043.1 GCA_027011095.1 Bacteroidales bacterium | reverse complement strand
ATTTTAAATAGTTTGTTTGCTATTGGGGTAAACACAGATAGTTTAACAAGCATTATCGAAAACCAGAAGGGTAACGAAAAAGCTGTATCGCTAAATTTGTTAGGTGAAAGTCTGTTTTCAAGTAGTCCGCGAAAGGCGCTCAAATATTTTAATGAATCTTATGAAATATCTAAGGGGAAAAACTATAAAACAGAAATACTCGCAATAAGTAATCTTGTCCGGGCATATTCGAGAGCAAGAAAATATGATTCATCAGACTTATTTGTCGCAAAAGGCCTGAACCTGAGCAGAGCACAGCAAGACACAGTGCGGATGATGGAGTTTTTAACAAATATTGGCTGGACCTATGACTATCAGGGCAATTATAATCAGGCAATGACATCATTTAATGAGGCTTTGGTTTTGTTCAGAATTTTTAACCAAAACCATCCCGGACATCCCGATGTAAACGTTTTAAACTATGCAAGGTTATTGAACAACAAAGCAACAATATTTGCAAAACAAGCCTATTACGATTCGGCAATCATTTATTATAAGGAGTCGCTGGAATTTAGGCAGAAACACAATGCCGGCAATAAATACATTGCACCAACCCTACTGAATATTGGTGCTGTTTGCTATAAAAACGGGAATTATAAACTGGCAAATGAATATTTTATTAATGCTTTGGCCAAATATACCGATTTGGGAGATTCGGCCCGAATAGCATCATGTTATGGTAATTTGGGAACAATTAGTAAGGAAACAGGAGAAAACGATACTGCAATCGGATATTATGAGAAATCGCTGGATATTAATAGACACATTAAGAATGTTAGGGGCCAAATAGTTACACTTAACAATCTGGGGGCAATTTATTTAAAAGAAGGGCAGGAAGAAAAGGCCAGGCAATATTTGACGCAGGCACTAACACTAAATAGTGACTCGCGATATAAAAGTTCGTTGGCAGTAAGTTATCAAAACCTGGCAAATTATTATCTTCAAACCAACAACTACAGCAAAGCCATTGAAGCAGCATTGAAAAGCCTGAAGATTATGGAAGAAAAAGGTCAGCGCTCAAATATGGAGGATGTTTATCAGGTGCTTTCAAGCGCTTACGAAAAACAGGGCAAATTTGATGTTTCTTTACACTATTTCAAACTTAATAAGGCATTACACGATAGTATTTTTAATGCCAACAGCAGAGCTAATTACAATAAACTTCAGCTACAGCTTGAAACCAGCCAAAAGGAAAGAAAGATTGAAATGCTAAAGAAAGAGCAGGAAAAGCAGGTGCTTATGAATAAAATCTTGAAAAACGAAAAACAAAATTACGTTATGGCAATTGCGATAATACTTTTTATGATAATTGTTGTGGCTTTTGTTGTACTGATGAAACGAAAAAAAGACCGGCAAATTTACCGACAACAACAACTTGTTGATGAAAGGGAAAAAGAACTTGCCAGAGTAGAACTCGAAAAAAGCCGCTTAAAAGAAGAAGAATTACAAAAATCAATCCGGTATAAATCGAAACAACTTAGTACACATGCCCTTCAAATGATGCAGAAGACCACCATGTTGCAGGAAATCTTTTCCGACATAAAAGCACTGACAAAAAACGCTACCGATGATGACAAGCAAAAAATTAGTCAGATTACCCGTAAAATAACCCAAAATCTACGTTCGCAAAAAGACTGGGATATTTTTAAACTTTATTTCGAAGATGTAAACCGAAATTTTTACAAAAAATTAAAAGAGATAAACCCCGACCTCACCACCAACGACCACCGTCTTTGTGCACTCATCAAACTTAACATGACTCCTAAAGAAATGGCATCGGTATTAAATGTAGCACCAAACAGTGTTAAGAGTTCGCGTTACAGATTAAAGAAAAAACTCGGACTAAGTGTGGAAGCTGATTTAGAGGAGTTTATCAGAGGATTGGAATAGCACCCGCAAAAAATTATCTATCATAGAATTGACATAAGTGTAAAAAAGGCAACCAACCCTATTTATGTCGTAAGTAAATCGTTGATTTTCACTATTTGCGGAATAAGCATATTTAACCCATCGTTTGTAACAACAAAATCAGCCTTTTCGTTTTTTAGCTTGTCACTTAATTGATTGGAAATCCTTTTTTTAACATCCTCAGGGCTAACACTGTCTCGTTTCATAACACGTTGTATTCTAATCTCCTCAGGACTATAAACCACAATGGTTTTATCAAATCTTCTTTCCAAACTATGCTCGAAAAGAATGGCCGATTCGTGAATGGTATAGCTGCTGTTGGAATGGTTTTCGAGCCACCTGCCGTAATCCTCAAACACCAATGGATGAATTAAGTTATTGACAAAATCGAGAGAGGCCTTATTGCTGAAAATTACCGAGGCAAGCTTTTTAAAATCCACCTCCAAACCTTTAAAAACAGCATCTCCAAATTGATGTTTAAGCTGCAACTTAACATCATCGCGTTTATAAAGTTTTTTGGCCTCCAAATCGGAGTAAAAAACCGGAACGTCAAGCAGTTCAAAAATTTTGCAAACGGTGCTTTTACCGCTGCCAATGTTACCTGTAAGGCCGATTTTAATCATCTTAGTAAAATAAATTCCACCTCGGTAGGCTCGGTACGAATATTCTTAACAAAACCGGGGTACCTCGTTACCTTTAACAAAAGCTTATTGGCTTTTTTTAAGTCAACACCTTTAATTTCAGGCGACACCACAAACTGTTTGGGATTTACCTTGTCAAAATCCTTTAGGGCTACATTAAAATAAACCGTATCCACCTTTGGAAAGGTTTCTATTTGATATCCGTTTCCTCCGGCAGAGATGGGGACAACAACCTTTGACTGTGTAAACTTTGCCACCACTAAGGTGAGGTTTATTTTTTCGGGATTAAGCTTAAAAAAAGCAGGATTCGGATTTTCCAATTCAATTTCTACCGTACTGTTTTTACTAATATTTTTTAACTCAACAGCTTTTGTTTTAACAAACTGAATGGTATCAAGACTTTTTTTCGTGCCATAAATTTTTACCCGCGATGGCATTAATACAGGTGGTTTATATAAGCTGTAAGAACCTTCAAAACTGAGTTTTATATTACTTTTTACATCAACAGTTTTTGAGTAGAGTTTTTCCAAGCGGAAGGAAAGTGCGTTTTTCGAAAAGCTAATCAGTTCAGGGTCGATATCCAACAATTTTGCAATACTCTCCTTGAGGGGCTGTGTTGAAATATAATAGATGTTGTCATCCGACTTGTGGATTGTGTAATTTTTTAAATGGATGATTAATTCTTCAGGATGCAGCAAGCTGAGTTCGGCAAGGTAAAAACCTCTGGCGGTAATATTAAATTTTACGGTTGAATCTATTTCTTGAGTAAGCAGTTTATCGTGCGGAATATCCTGGTAAGCTATACTCATATTGTAGGTTTCGGAGTATTCCTGCGATAGTTTTATTAAAAACCAAAATATGGTTGAAACGACAATAAAAATGAGAAAAGTAAAATATTGCGAATGGTCAACGCGCACCTTTTTATTGCGTAATTCCCTGTTTTTATTTGTGTTGGCGGTTGACATATTTTTAGAAAGTATTTTTATTAAATAATTTTACTATTTTCATCTTGTCTATTATCACAAAATGAAAGTACTTCAATACTATTTTGATTTATTTCGTAAAAAATCAAATATACTTTCATAACAACAACTCTTGTTTTTTTATTTGCTGTCAATCGACCAATAAATTCACTTTGTGAAAGCGTGTTCAATAAATCTTCTATTTCATCAACAAGTCTCAAACTATATTCAACACTTCCATCCCTTGAATTATAATAATCAAGAATTTGCCTAAGCTCTTGTTTTGCTCTATTAGACCAGATTATTTGTTTTTTAGCCATTCTTTGATTTCAGATAGTGCTTGTGAATTTTCAATAAAGGCTCCATTTTTTATCTGAGTTCTGGCTTCGTTTATTGCTTCGTGTTGACTGGAATTAAGTTGAAATAATTCTTGCTCCGAAGCATCAAAAATTGTTTGTAATGCTCGTAAAAAATTCAAATCTTTTGAATTCCTTATTCTTGAAATTAAATTGTTTTTTATTTGAATCGCACTGTCCATTAT
>JALVAQ010000042.1 GCA_027011095.1 Bacteroidales bacterium | reverse complement strand
GGCATTGTTTTACCCCAATACAACAAAAACATTATCAGGGCGCTGCTAAGCCTGAAACATGAGGAAAAGCCTCTGCGCAAACCGTTAGCTGATGAGGTAGTTATAAAAATGCACGCTGCTCCCTGTAATCCGAGCGACATTGCTTTTATGCAGGGCGGATACAACATTGTTAAAACGCTGCCTTCCATAATGGGATTTGAAGGTTCCGGCGTGGTGGTGGATACCGGAAAAGAGGCAAAACATCTGATAGATAAACCAGTAAGCTGTTTCGTACAAGAGGACAGCGATGGCACCTGGGCCGATTATTTGGTTACAAAAAAAGAAAATGTAATTGTTTTAAATGAAAAAATGAACATGGACCAGGCAGCCTGCTTTACCGTAAACCCGTTTACCGCTTATGGTATGATGGATATTGCAAGGGTAAACGAAAGCAAAGCCATTGTACTTGATGCAGCCGGCGGACAGGTTCCCGAAATGATGAGGGCAATGGCTAAAACGGAAGGCATCGAATCCATTAACATCGTGCGAAAGCAGGAAACAGCCACCTTATTACACGATGAAGGGGTAAAACATGTTTTGGTTGAAACGGAAGATGATTTTGACGATAAACTTAAAACACTTTGCCACCAACTACAAGCTACCACTGCATTTGATGCCGTTGGAGGAATGCTCGCGGGTAAAATTTTCAACGCCATGCCGTTGGATTCGGAACTTATAATTTACGGTGGACTTTCCAATAAACCGGTTTCGGAACTCAACACCATGAACCTTATTTTCAATCAAAAATTTATTTACGGTTTCAGCCTCCCCGACTGGAAAGAAGAGCTGGAAAACTTTAACGAAATATCAGAATACCTGCAAAGTAAATTTATTGATGGAACTTTACACACCAAAATTCAGGGCACAACCTCGCTTGACAATGTAGTAAAAGGGCTGCGAAACTATATTACCAATATGAGTGCCGGAAAAATATTGATAAAACCATTGTAACCGGCAACGGTTCAAACAAACTTTACCCATCTGTTATTAAACCCAAAACAATGAAAACAAAAAAAACAGGTCTCTTTTTCGGTTCGTTTAACCCCATACACAACGGTCATTTAATACTGGCCAACTATATGGCCGAATTTACCGACCTGGATGAAGTTTGGTTTGTGGTTTCGCCGCAAAATCCGTTAAAAGACAAACGAATTTTACTGCCCGAATATCACCGGCTGGCGTTAACACGAATCGCCACGGAAGATCAGCAAAACATGGGGGTTACCGACATCGAATTTAAAATGCCCAAACCCTCCTACACCATCAATACGCTGGCCTGGTTATCCGATAAATATGAAAACCGCAACTTTGTTCTGATTTCAGGAACCGATATTTTTTCATCGTTTCATAAATGGAAAAACCACCATGAAATTTTAGAGTTTTACTCCATTTACGTTTATCCCCGTCCCGGTAGCAGTTTGGGTGATTATGCCAACCACCCCAAAATAAAACTTTTTGACGCACCTTTAATGGAGATATCTTCCAGCTTTATAAGAAAAGGTATTAAAGAAAAAAAAGACATGCGTTACTGGATGCCCGATAAGGTTTACGAGTACATTAAAGAGATGCACTTTTATGAAAAGTAACAGGCTCAAAACACAAGCTTTTTTAAAGGGTTCATAATTATCTCTATTTTTGTTTTATGATTAAACGGGTTCCATTAAAACATTTGTTAAACCAGGATTCAGGTTCAACCGCCAAAGGGAATGATCTGCCGGAGCAAAAAAATAAAACAACCTATGGTCAATGGAGCCTCGCCATGTTTTTGCTGGCGGTGTTGTCGGGTATGGTGCTTGTAATTCCTTTTGATGTTAATCATCCTTACGAAGCCATTTCGCAAATATTGCTTGTCAACCCGTACGCCTCCTGGATACGGAACATCCACTATTGGAGTTCGCAACTGTTTTTGGTTTTGCTGCTGCTACATCTATACGAACATTTTAAAATTAAAAAACCCATCCGGTTAAAACATTCGGTTTGGTTCAGGCTTACACTGGGATTGCTGTTACTGTTTTTAGTTATGTTTACCGGCTTTTTATTGCGAGGCGATGCCGACACCCTTCAGGCAAGGCAGATTACCGAACAGCTTATTAAAGAGATTCCCTTTTTGGGAAACCTGATAGCCTACTCCGTTTTTGGCAAACCGGGCAGCTTTCAACTTATTTACCTCAACCACGCGGCTACTTTTACCATAATAATATTAATTATTGTTTTTGAACACAGCAGAAAACTTTGGCCTCAAAGCAAAACCTTTTTTTATGCTACAACCGCTGTTATCGCCCTCTCATTGCTTATTAACGCCCCTCTTCACGATAACATTCACCCAACGGTAAAAGGGCCATGGTTTTTTTTGGGATTACAGGATTTGTTGCACTGGTTTAGTCATCCCCAATGGCTGTGGGCAATACTTACTTTTGTTTTAATATCGGTTTACCTATCAGGGTCGAAGCGTTATGGTCTTTGGTTTCCGGCACGCCGGATTTTGTTGGTGGCAACTATTTTTTATGCATTGCTAACCATCGATGGGTTTTTTTTCCGGGGAAAAAACTGGAGCACCGTTTTTCCATGGCAAAAAAATTACAACTATCAGGTTTTCCGGGCGTATCATCTTAGCAAGCCCGATTTTTCCGCAGCCGCTTACGCCAATCAGCTTTCTTCTTCGCCAACCATAAATGGCCGGAAAGAGGGCTGCTTACTATGCCACGACAATGTAAACGGGTTATCCGCATCGCACGGCCCTTTGGTTACAGGATGCTTTTCGTGCCACGGTGGCAACCCCTTTACCACCAATAAAAAAGCAGCACATAAAGCGCTGATACCGATTCCGGGCAACCTGTCCAATGCACAACGTTCGTGCGGAACGGCAAACTGCCATCCTGATATTGTAAATCGTGTTAATAAAGGTTTGATGGCAACCCTGTCGGGGATGATAAACGTTGACAGATATGTGTTTAACGAACAGAACACTCCGGACGGCAAGGCCACCATGGCAGACATCCATCACTCTGCTGCCGATGAACACCTTAAAAATTTATGTGTCCGTTGCCATTTGGGGAATGAAAAAACAGTTGCAGGCCCTGTTTCGGAAGAAAGTCGTGGTGGCGGTTGTTTGGCATGTCATTTAAATTACAGCAAAGAAGCCGAAGCAGCACACATCAAGCACACACTGCAACCTGACGACACCGTCTGGCTGACGAACCACCCTTCGATAGATTTAAAAGTTACCAACAACCATTGTTTTGGCTGTCATAGCCGGTCGGGCAGAATTTCAACCAACTACGAAGGTTGGCACGAAACAACCTTTAAGCCCGCCGATGTAATTGGAAAATCCAATTTCAGAATTGTGGAACAAAGCCGTGTTTTTACAAAGGTTCAAGATGATGTTCACCATGCCGCCGGAATGGATTGCATCGACTGCCACACCTCTTACGAGTTGATGGGTGACGGCAAAACCTACCAACACCAGGAAAACCAACAGGATGTTGCCTGCACCGATTGCCATATTACCACCCCCGACACCATTTCTCCGCTGCAAATGGACGGCGAATCGGCACTTATTGCAGGCATGCGCTTTGGCAGTATTGCAGGCAAAAAACTATTACAAACAAAAAAGCACAAAACGCCGCTTATTAATACCTATGTTAAAAACGATTCGGTGTTTTTAACGGGTAAAAACAACGGAAAGCTGCATTACGTAAAACCTCCCGGAAAAAACTGCCTGCGTAACAATGCCCATAAAAACATCAGTTGTTCGGCATGTCATACAGCCTGGGCACCAACCTGCATTGGCTGCCACAACGCTTACGATGAAAACGAACCCGGCTATAATATGATACTCAGCAAAGAGCAACGTGGAAGCTGGGTTGAATATGTGGGCGAATATCATGCACTGCCCCCTTCGTTGGGAAATGTTTCAGAAAACAATACCCGAAAAATTATTCCTGTCGTACCCGGTATGATTCTTACCATCAACCTTCAAAGTTTTGACAAGAAGCTGCACGACTCTCTTATTTTTAACCGTTTGTATGCTCCGGTGGCACCCCATACCATTGGTAA
>JALVAQ010000041.1 GCA_027011095.1 Bacteroidales bacterium | reverse complement strand
GGTGGAAATCGATTCAGGTACCGTATATGTTGTTTCTGTTTACGATTGCGAGGGAGTTGAATATTTTAAGGAATTTGATATTGTTGACAGTGTTAACGTTGCTGATTTTAACATATGCGTATCGCCTGAAAACTGTTCTGCATACTTTGAAGAGGAGCAGGATTCGGCAAACCCGTTGGGATACTACTTTTACAATCTGTCATCGGGAAATTACACGATGCTTTCCTGGGACTTCGGCGATGGTCAATATAGCTTTGAACAGAACCCCTATCATGTTTTTCCGGAAGAGGGTGTTTACAATGTTTCGCTTCTTATTGCAGATACGCTTTCGCCCGCAGGCTGTTCCGATTATTTTGAACAAGAGGTTGTTGTGGGTGGCCAACCCCAATGTGTGGCCGATTTTTCCTATGCGCTCGATACCTTAAATAATACTCCTTTAGTTTATGTTTTTAACAATCAGTCGTTGGGCGACAGCCTGTTTTATTTTTGGGACTTTGGCGATGGTGAATTTTCGGAGGAGGAGTCGCCACAACATACCTACCTCGAAGGAGGTGAATATCAGGTAACGCTGTACATTCAGAATTTCTATGGTTATTGTTACGATGAAATCACTAAAACAATGGTTACTCCCAACTATTTCAACTTTGGAGGACAGGTGTTTTTGGGTGATGTAACCATGAACATCGAACCCGACGACAGCGCCAATGTTGCCACGGCTTATCTTTATCGTAAGATGCAGGGAAGATGGCATTTTATGGATAAACGTGATTTTTGGCAGTTGGGATATTACTGGTTTACCGAAAAACCGGAAGGCGATTATCTGATTAAAATTGCCCTGCATCAAGGCTCGGAAGATTATGATAACTATGCTCCGGGCTATTATAAACATGTTGCCCGTTGGCAAAATGCTTCCGTTTTCACACTTTCTGGCGATGCCTTTGAAGAGTCGGTTAATCTTGTAAAACTCGACTTCCTTGACGATGGGCTAAACCGGATTTCGGGTTATACGGTTTTCGATTCAACTCAAAACGGCCATGTTACCGATACCCTTTCAAATGTATTGGTTCAGCTTTTAAACGAACAGGGCAATATTGTAAAATATACCTATAGCAACAGTTCGGGAGCCTATGGTTTTGACGGCCTTCCCGATGGAAATTATTATGTGCGTGGCGAAGTTGTCGGCATTTGCTCAGCTAAAACTGCAGTCAGTCTGTCGTCGGGTAACTCATTTGCCGATAATGTGGCCGTGGCGGTTTTCGATTGTGGCAACATCGGAATAAATGAAACTCCCGTTACGCACAACCAAATTGCTGTAAACCTCTTTCCTGTTCCGGCAAACAACGAATTAACCCTTCAAGTAAGTGCGCCCTCCCTTCAAAATGTCAAAATTGATATTTATAATCTTCTTGGTAGAAAAATGAAAAGTATTGATTCAAACATTGTGGAAAACAGCATGCTTAAAGTGGATGTAAGTAGCTGGCCAACGGGCATTTACCTTGTTAATATTCTGAATAACAACAACAAAAATCTTTTAAGTAAAAAGTTTATTATTTCTCGCTAATCCGGGCAACCTTTTAAAATATGCTTGTCTTATCCTATAGAAGCTTCAATAATTTTTATTAACAAAAATCCTTATTAAAATGAAAAAATTTATTCTAAGTTTATTTTTGGGTCTGATAAGCCTCACAGGCTTTTCACAAGCCTATCAGGTAACCGTTAGCGGAACGGTACTCAACGGTCAGACGGGTATGCCTTTACCCGGTATTCAAATTAATATTCAAACCGACAGTTTATCCGGTGGTGGCTATTACAATAGCGTATTTACCGATATTAACGGTTATTATTCCGATACCTTTAATGCTGCCGATGGCGAGCAGGGAATGTTATATACATCAATGGTAGATTGCGACGGGCAACCCATTACGGAAGTAAATCAATATGATATTACCAACAATACTTTTGAAGTTAACTTTACCTTTTGCGATAACCCCGGCGGTGGCGGTGGTGGTGGCGACACCTCTTGTATGGCAATGTACAGCTACTATTTTACCGACAATATGCTGGAAGCTCATTTTGAAGATGAATCCTTTGGAAATCCCACCAGTTGGGACTGGGATTTTGGTGATGGTGCTACATCCACCGATCAAAACCCTGTTCACCTCTATTCTGAAGCTGGTGTTTACGAGGTTACCTTAAACATTGCCGGCGACAGCTGTAGCAGCTCGTTTACCGATTGGGTTTGGGTTGATGACGATAGCACCGGGTTCGACCAGTGTCAGGCCATGTATTGGGCTTATCCTTCCGATACAAGTTACATGACCTTTATTTTTGAAGATGACAGTTGGACTGCCGACTGGGGAACTCCCGATTCATGGTCGTGGGACTTTGGTGACGGTGCCGTTTCTACGGAGCAAAATCCGGTACACACTTATGCACAGGAAGGCAGTTACGAGGTTTGTTTAACCATAACCGATACAGCTAATGATTGCGAAAGTACCTATTGTTCCGAAATTTTGGTGGAAGCCGGCTCAGGGTGTGAAGCATTCTATTACTATATGCCTGAAGACTCCATGGGCAACGATATGACACACCTGCATTTTTACGATTTCTCACAGGGCAACCCCGACATCTGGGCATGGGACTTTGGCGACGGAAACACCTCTTCCGAACAAAATCCAACGCACGTTTTTACCCAGGAGGGTATCTATAATGTTTGTTTAACAATTTCAAATACAGCCGATTCATGCCAGGATACTTATTGCGAAGATATTTATGTTTATAACGATTCAATTGGCGATTGCTATGGCTATTTCGAGTATGAAGCTGCTGACTCATTGGGCCTGACATTGGATTTTACAGCTGTTAATTACAGCAGCGACAGCATGGATTACAGCTGGGACTTTGGTGATGGCTCCACCGGCACCGGCGAAACAACATCGCATACTTATGCCGACGGTGGTGTTTACAATGTTGTTTTAACAACTGTGGGGACAAGCCCAACAGGATGCCAATGGACCTACGAAGAGACGGTTTGGGTTGGCGACAACTGGACATTTACCATTTCGGGAAATGTTTATCTCGATAGTACCGGCACAAGTGCTGATGCAGGAAGTGTTTATTTGATGGTGTTTGATACATCATGGACAAACATTGTAGCCATTGATACCGCTGAAATAGATGCAGATGGTTCGTACGAATTTGAAGCCGATCCATTTGAACATTGTGTCTATTTTGTTCAGGCTGAACTGTCGGATCAATCGGCATATTTTGGCCAGTATGTTCCAACCTACTATATTAACTCATTGTCGTGGGAAGAGGCATGGCCGGTATTTCCGTTCTTCCCGTTTGTATCTTACGACATTTTTATGGTTCCTCAGAGTACTTCAAATAGTGGCAATGCTGCTGTAAAGGGTGTTGTAAATGCACAGAGTACCCGTGGTGTTGTTGATGGCGTTATGATGTTGCTGATGGATGAAAATGGAAATCCCATAGGATATGTGCGTACTGCTGATGATGGAACATTTGATTTTGCGCAACTGGCTTACGGAACCTATAAATTGCGTGCCGAGTATGTGGGCGTAAACAGTCAGACTGCCACCATTACTCTTTCGCAGGATAATCCTACGGCAACTATTATTGTTACACTTAAAGATGGAGAAGCTTATCTTGGTATTGATGAAATTCATTCAGCCTATTTAAAAGAGTTTGGCAATATCTATCCCAATCCTGTAACTTCCGATGCTTCGGTTAATGTAACCATGAAACAGGCTTCAAAGGTTAAGGTGGCGGTAACCAACCAAATCGGACAGGTTGTTGTAAGCGAGTCGGTAAGCCTGAAGCCGGGTGTTAATACCGTTGATTTGCACACAACAAACCTTCCGCAGGGAGTATATATTGTAAAAGTACTTACAAAAGACGGTGCATTGGCCACCCGTAAAATGGTTAAAGTTTATTAATTGTGTTTGTCTTTTTCAAAAGGCTCTTCGGGTTTTCCCGGGGAGCCTTTTTTTTGACCCGGAGAGTGGTAATTTGATTGTGTTATTCCGGTATTTCCAAAAGCTTTTAGAATTGGTGTTGAGACGAACGGACGTTCATCTCAACATAAAACCGTTCGTCTCAACCCAAAAAGCCGTTCGCTTTACCCCGTTTTTCAAAACCAAACCACGGAGTGGTTTTATATGAATAACCATCGGTGAAACCGGTGGATAAAACAAAGAAACTTTAAAGAACCCTGAAAGGGTTTAATAAATTTGTTTAACCCTTTCAGGGTTGTAGTTTATTCCATCTATTTATTTCCCTGCACTTTGTACAGGGTTATTCACATTAAACCCTTTCAGGGTTTTGCCTCCTGATGAAATGAGTGATTATCTCTTTCTTATCATAGTAATCAGTTTTATCAGTGCTATCAGTGTACTATTAAAATTCAGGCGGGTTTGTCCCTTTCAGGGTTTTGCCTCCTGATAAAATGAGTGATTATCTCTTTCTTATCATAGTAATCAGTTTTATCAGTGCTATCAGTGTACTATTAAAATTCAGGCGGGTTTGTATCTAACGGGACATCCAAAAAAGAATCCGGTACATCAAAATAATATTTAGTCTGCAAACTTGAATAAGCTGGGGTTTTCAGCCAATATAGTTATTTGTTCCGGCTTAACGCCCGGCACAACGTACGCACTTTGAGCTTTCGGGCATAATTACAAGTCGTTGTATGGCAATGGGCTCGCCACACGAAATGCAAAGGCCAAATGCTTCATCATCAATTCTCTCCAGTGCGATGTTTATATTCTTAAGTTTATCTTCCGCGGTGCGTAAAGCCGCTTCGTTTACACTTTTGTTGTTAATGGCATCCATGCGGCTAACACGGCCAATGGCACAATCGGGTTCAATGGGCTGAGTCAGCTCCTTTAACTCTCCGATGCGGATGTCGAGCTTTTTACGGCTGTTTAAAAGATAGGTTTTTACCTGCTTCCTCTCAGTTGGAGTCATAAATTTAGATTTAAACTTTGGTTGCGTTGAAGGCTTGTGCTGTTAAAACGCTATTCCCTTGATATCTTTGTACAGTTTTACGGCGTAAAGGTCAGTCATGTTCGACACAAAGTCCAATACCGTTTGAATTTTATGATAAACCGAATCGCTGTCGGTGTGATACTGTTCCGGAATAAGCGATAACAGCTTTTTGTGGTAATCAGTCTTAGGCTCAATTACCGCCGGAATAAACTCCTCCAACAGGGTGCCTAAAATATTGTATCCGGCCAACTCAATACTGATAACTTCGGGATGTCTGTAAATTTTTTCAACCGACAGTTTTTGTACTGCTTTCATGGCTTTGCCGCTGTTACCTTTAAGGTGTTTTATCAGGCTTCCGCTAAAGGTGCCTTCCAAAATTTCATGCTGATGGCTCATAAAAATATCCACCGTTTCATTTATCAGCCTCGAAATAACGATGGCTCGTAAAAAGGCAATGCGCTCGTTGGTATCGGTTACCTCGTTATAAACGCTTTCCTTCATTTCAAAAAACTTGGTATCGCTTTTCTGGTTAAAAAACTGAAGAAACAGATTTTCAGTTTCTGCTGTTTCCAAAATTCTAAGCTTGTGGGCGTCCTCCAAATCCATCAGCTGATAGGCGATGTCGTCGGCAGCTTCAACAAGATAGACCAATGGATAACGCGCATACACCTTTTTATCGGCATCCAAGAGGGGGATGCCCAGTTCGGAGGCCACTTTGGCGTAGGTTTCAATCTCACTCTGAAAAAATCCGTATTTCTTTTTTTCGGGAAAGGCCGTTGAAGGAAAAGGATACTTAACCAGCGATGCCAGCGTGCTGTAGGTTAGCGCAAAGCCACCCTGACGGCGGCCGTGGTACGAATGGGCCAAAATTCGGAATGCATTGGCATTGCCCTCAAAATGAAGTAGGTCCTGCCACTCATCTGCGGTAACCATCTGATGATACTGCATACCTTTTTCCGATTGAAAGTATCGTGACAATGCCGATTCGCCCGAATGGCCAAAGGGAGGGTTACCCAAATCGTGGGCAAGGCAGGCCGTTGATACAATGGTTCCCAGTTCGCTGATAAGTTTTGAGTTGATGGACGAATCCTTTTCCAACTCCATCGAAATTCTGTCGCCAAGGGTTTTGCCAATGCTGGCCACCTCAAGGCTGTGGGTTAACCGGTTGTGCACAAAAACACTTCCCGGCAGAGGGAAAACCTGTGTTTTATCCTGTAACCTTCTGAAAGGAGAGGAAAATACCAGCCGGTCGTAATCCTTCTGAAATTCAGGCCTTGAAGGGCTGGCTTCGGTGCTTTTTCTGTTCTTCGACCCCAACCGGTTGGTGTTTATTAATTGATTCCAGTTCATCTTTTTTTAATTTGAAATTTGTGCCTGCTGCTACGGTTTACCCTTCAAAAGGCAGCCTGTTTAAAATCGATCTTCCAAGGGTTATTTCATCGGTATATTCAAGTTCATCGCCAATGGCTACGCCGCGTGCAATGGAGGTAACTTTAAGGTTGAAATTCTTAATTAGTTTATAAATATAGTAATTGGTGGTATCGCCCTCTACCGTGGCAGGCAAAGCCAAAATAATCTCTTTAATATCTTCGGTATTAATACGTTCAACAAGATGTTTAATGGCTATGTCGTTTGGGCCGATTCCCTCCATGGGATTGATAATGCCTCCCAAAACATGATACAGCCCGTTAAACTGTGCCGTATTTTCAATGGCCATTACATCGCGGGTATCTTCAACTACGCAAACAGTGTTTTCATCGCGTTTATGATTGGCACATATCTCGCAAAGTTCATTGTCCGAAATATTGTTGCAGCGTTTGCAAAATTGTATTTCGCGCCGCATTTTAATAATGGAGTCGCCCAGCTTTTCAGCAAATAATTCCTCCTCCTTTAAAATGTAAAGCGACAGCCTCAATGCGGTTTTTTTACCGATTCCCGGCAGGCGAGACAACTCGTTAACCGTGTTTTCCAATAATTTTGATGAATATTCGTTCAATATTTGTGCCTTTTAAATTGTTAAAGAAAATCAGCGTAAAATTACTATTTTAGCTCAATGAATAATTATATGCATAAAATGATTTCAACAAAAACACTTTTACAACTTCCGGTTGTGGTGCTGTTGCTGCTTGCCCAGCTTTCGTTTGCCCAAAGTAAATATAACAAAGTGGATGCTAATGGGCAGAAACAGGGTGAATGGGTAAAAATGTGGAGCAATGGTATTGTTAAGTATAAAGGGGTTTTTAATGATGACAAACCCATTGGAACCTTTAAATATTATTATCCGTCGGGAAAGCTTAAATCGGTGATGAGTTTTACGGAAGAGGGAGTAAAAGCACACAATATCTCGTATCACGAAAACGGGAAAAAGATGGCCGAAGGCGATTTTATAAACCAAAAGAAAACCGGTAGCTGGAAATATTTCAGTGATGTGGACGAAAAACTGGTGTCGGAAGAAAATTATAAAAACGGCTTGTTAGACGGAAAATCAACCACCTATTACATTGCTCAGGGAAAACCTTTTGAAGTTATAGAATATAAAAATGGCATAAAAAACGGCGAGTGGGTTAAATATTTTATGGACGGCCAAATTATGACCCGAACCTTTTATGTTAACGGAAAGCTGCAAGGCAATTTTGTTAACTACGACCCCAACGGAACCCTTATTGTTAAAGGGCAATACAACGCCGGCGAAATGGATGGTACCTGGTTCTATTACGATGAAAAAGGCAAGCTTTACCGAAAAGAGGTTTATAGCAATGGAAATTTGGTAACGTCGGAGGATATTGAAGAGGGGAAGTGATGATTGGCTGGGACGGATACGGCTAGCTTATGCGTAGGTTTGCCTGAACGAGCCTGAGGATTTTATACGAACGAATAGACTTAAAAGCAGAATAAATGAATAAAACAAAACTCAGCTCCGATTCTGACGACATAAATATTTTTAAGGAATTGTTTGTTAAAAACCAGGTGTACAAAGATGTTTTGAGCAAAAAAGAGCTTTGGAAAGGTATTGCAGAGTTGTACAATGGAAAGTTCACCATTAAGCAAACCATTAACAAAGACCTTGTTTCTTTTCGACTTGAAATTCCCTACAAAAATCATTTTATCATTCTTACAGAAACCGATACAAAACCTCTGAAACTTGAAACCGAGCTGAAACTAAATAGAAGGTTTAACTTTAATATTAGCTGGGAAGGTGTCGTTGAGCGGGTAATGAAAATTTTTGGAACACAGGATATAACCATAGGTGATAAAGAATTTGACAGAAAATATTTAATCCAATCGAATAATCCGGAATTATTATCACAATTTTTAAATTTTGAACAAATAAAGCAGTCCATTTTAAAAAGCAACCTTTATCTGCTTGATCTTAATTATTCCGAAAAAGATGAATCTCATAAACTATTGATAGTAAAAGACAGAAACACAAGGAGAATAAAAGAAATGAATGACCTGATAAAGCTTGAATTTTCCATCATTGACTTTTTTATTAGGAAAAACATAATTCGTAGTTAACTTTTTATTTATATTTGGCAGACAATCAAATTAATTCCCCCTTTAATAATTTTATATGAAAAAGATCTTTCTTATAAGCCTGTTAACAGCGCTTAGTTTCTACCTGTATGCCCAAAAGGCTCCCATGAAATATGGAAAACCTACCATGGAACAGATGACTAAATCGGTGTATGAAATCGACACTACAGCACCGGCCATTGTGTTATGTAACTATGGTTATTTTGACAACAACACCTTTACATTTACGCACACAATTAGAATCAAGATATTAAAAAAGGAGGGCTACAGCTGGGCAAACAGAACCTTTCGTAGCGGGTCGTCAACATCGGTCAGAGGAAAAACATTTAACCTTGTTAACGGAAAAATTGAGGTTGATAAACTTTCTTCAAAGTCTGTTTTTCATCAGGAAATTGTTAAAAACGAGCTTTTTGTTACTAAAATATCAATGCCAAATGTAAAGGTAGGATCGGTTATTGATATTGAGGTCAGTTATCCCTGGATTCCGTTAAACTGGTATTTTCAGGAAACCATACCGGTACTTTATTCTGAATTGGTGTTGGAAAGGAATGAATACATCGACTATACAAAAAACTCTTTTGGCTATGTTAAATTTTACATTGTTGAGCCAAACAGATGGGTAACCAAAAATGTACCTGCTTTTCAGGAAGAGCCTTTTATGGCTCCGGTAGATAATTATTTGTCACATTTTGAATTTGATATTACAGGTGTTTCAATACCCGGCAGAGTTTATGCCTCTTTTGCCAGGACATGGAAAGATGTGGAAGAAACACTGGGCGGTTCAAAATATTTTGGTGCCGAATTAAGGGGAAGTAGCAGCTTTTTTAATGGTATGGCAAAGCAGATTAATGCATCTTACGATAATGAGGTGGATAAACTTAAGGCAGCTGTGGATACCATGCATGTTATGCATTGGGATGGTACTAACCGGCTCTATGCTTCAAATCTTGCCGGGCTGAAAAATTCTTATAATAAAGGTACGGGAAACTCGGCCGATATTAACCTGTCGTTAATCAAACTGCTTTCAAAAATAGGATTTAATGTCTATCCTGTAGTGCTTCGCACGCGTGATGAGGGGCGGCTCTCAAAGTTTAACCCTACCATTAGTAACCTTAATTATGTTTTGGCTTATGTAAAGGTTGGCGATAAGTTTGTACTTGTGGATGCCACCGATAAAGATGCTCCTTATTATATATTGCCCGACAGATGCCTTAATTTTGAAGGACGGGTGCTTGCTTCCGACACCATGAATTGGATACCACTGACAAACAATATTAAATATCAAAAACAAGCATTTTATATGCTAACCCTTGATCAAGATGATTTAAGCTTAAAGGGCGATGTCACCTATGCTTATAAAGGATATGCCGCTTATCATTTCAGAAAAGATTACGAAGAAGCCGGTACTCAGGATAATTATATTGATAATCTTACAAACTCAATTGACGGCTTAACTGTGGTTAAAGATACCCTGCTTAATTTAAAAGATATTTATAAGTCGGTTAAAGAAAAAGCTACTGTTGAAATTGATAATCAGTGTTTTGCCAGCGATAGTCTGGTTTATCTGAATCTTTTACCGGGCCGGTTAAAGGAAAATCCGTTTAAACAGGAAAAGCGGCAATATCCCATCGACTTTGTCTATCCTAAATCGTTTAAAACTACCGTTATTATAACGGTTCCCGAAAATTACAAAGCAGTTACCATTCCTTCTCCCAAAAGAGTGAAATTACCCGGTAATACAGCCGCTTTTACTTATATGGTGCAACAACGGGGAAACCGTATAACGCTTCTTTACCAACTGAAAATTAATAAATCGTTTTTCCTGCAACAAGATTATAAATTTTTGAAAGCTTTTTACGAGCAGATTCTTGAAAAAGAAAATGAACCCATTGTTTTTAAAGTTCTTTAAGAATGAACCATCCATGATAAATAGAATCCTAACCATTATATTGCTGTTAACAACCATTTCAACAGTATTTGCCGGAGGTAAAAAAAAGTACCCTGTGGCCGACATTCCTCCAAACTTATTAATCAATGCCAAAGCCGTATTGCGAACCAAAACATTTGTTTACAAGCGAAAAGACATCAACAGTGCTGTCCAAAATGTGCGTTATGCCGTAACAGTTCTTAATAAAGGTGGCGAAGGCCTGGGATATTTTATGCAACCTTATTATAAGTTTTCGCGGATTTCGGGGATTTCAGCAGTGGTTTACGATAGAAACGGTAAAAAAGTTAAGACTATTCCCAAAAGTGAAATTAGTGACATTGCTGTTGGTTCGTTTACATCGCTTTACTCCGACCAGCGATTAAAACTTATCGACCCTGAATATGGCGACTACCCCTTTACCGTTGAATACACTTATACCGTTAATTATAACGGATTGTTAACCATCCCCTCGTGGCAGGTTTATCCCGCTTACGACATGTCCGTTCAGGAAGAATACTTTACACTGATTACACCCGACGCAGCTAATGAAGACATGCAGCTTGGCGTAAGATATTATTTAAACGACAGCACCCTTGATGTTAAAAAAGAGATTAACGACAAAAACACAACCTACACCTTGCATGTCGAAAATCTGCCGGCCATCGATCAGGAGGACTACACATGGTCGATGGACTATGTAACACCTACGGTTAAATTTGCTCCCAAAGCTTTTTCTATTGGTGGCTTTAAAGGCTCCTATGACAGCTGGGAAGATTTTGGTGGCTTTGAACATCAGCTAATCTTAGGTAGAGATAAGCTCCCCGAAGAAACTGTATTAAAGATTAAAAAGTTGGTGGCAGACGATACAAGTAAGCTCGAAACCATTGAAAAACTTTACGGCTATATGCAAAACAAAGTGCGTTATGTTAGCGTTCAGAAGGGTATTGGAGGCTGGCAACCTTTTGAGGCTGAAAAGGTTGATAAGCTTTGCTATGGCGATTGTAAAGCCCTAACCAACTACATGAAAAGCCTGTTAAAAGTGGCCGGAATAAAAGCTGATTTTACGTTGGTATATGCCGGAGATGATGCCGAACCTGTTATTCACAATTTTCCTTCCAATCAGTTTAATCACGCCATTTTATGTGTTCCGGCTGAAGCCGATACCGTTTGGCTTGAATGCACCAGTCAACATGCACCCTGCGGATACCTCGGTAGTTTTACCGACGACCGCGATGTGTTGGCCATTAACGATAGCGGCAAGGCTACCATATTGCACACACCCGTTTATGGAAAAGAGGTTAACAACAGAGTGCGCTCAACTACAGTTAAACTGAACAATAACGGCGATTGTAACATTAAGATTAACACCACTTACCGTGGTGTGTTTTACGATGATGAGTTGCCTTTGTATCGGGAAACCCGCGATAATCAAAAAAAGGAGTTACTAAGCCGTATGCATCTGTCAACCATAACCTTAAACGATTTTAACTTTACTGAAATAAAACAAACCATCCCGCTTATTCAAGCCCGTATTGAATTGAATGCCAAGGGCTATGCCACAAAATCAGGAAACAGGATGCTGCTAACGCCCTATCTTTTTTCCAACAACAGCGCTGTTCATTTCCGGCATAAAAAGCGGCGTTCTCCCATTGTTATACAACGCAGCTACAGCACCATCGACACCATTGTTTTTAACCTGCCCCAGGGGTATGTTGCTTCTAATTTTAAAGCAAAAACCATTACCGGCAAATTCGGAACCTGCAACATATCGGCCAAAAAGGAATCCGGTAAAATTATTTACACAAGGCATCTTTCAATAAACAAAGGGGTTTACCCTCCGTCAGATTGGGAATCCTTTGTATCCTTTAAGGAGAAGATTGACAAAGCCGACAAAACAAAAATGGTACTTATGAAAGTAAACTAATTGGTTTTCGGCTAATACCACAACAAAGTTAATTTAGTTAAGTCGGAAGATGTTGAAGAGGGGGAGTGATAATTGGAGTAGAAAGTAGTTGTGTGCAATTTGCTAAAAAAATTAATCTAAATTAGCCCAATAAAATTTAAACATTATGAAAAGAAAATTATTTTTAGTAATCAATATTTTATTATTTGTTATTGTATCTCAAGAGTTAAAAAGTCAGGATACTACAACGATATATTTTGATAAACAATGGAAACAATGTGATAAAGAACTGTCATCGTATTATCGAAAATATTACGTAACTGAATCAAAGGAGTATAATGTCCAGGATTTTTATAATAATGGCCAATTACAGATGGCAGGCACATATAAAAAACCTGACTGGAAAGAAAAAACCGGTCATTTTACTTTTTACTATGAAAATGGTCAAAAAAAATCAGAAGGTGAGTATTTTAAAGATAAACGAACCGGAAAATGGATTACCTGGCAAAAAGATGGAAATGTCAGATATGAAGCTGATTACAAGAACGATAAAGTAGTTAGTTTAATAAAAGAATATGATAAAGATGGAAATTTATTAGTTGAATATGTTGGTAATCCAAAAAAACTTGACAACTATTCTGATTTTGTGTCGTCAATGGCTGACTATCAAAAATTTATAAGTGAAAACATTCAATATCCGGAACAAGCAAAGCAATATGGCAGGCAAGGAAAGGTGTTTGTAAGTTTTTTTATTGATACAAACGGAAATGCCTATGATTTAAAAATATTAAGGGGTGTGAGTGATGATATTGATAAAGAAGCTTTGAGAGTAATTAAATTATTTAAATGGCCAAAACCCAGATATAAAGGAAAAGGTGTTATTTTAAAATTCAGGGCCTCAGTTAAATTCGCTTTAACTTAGATTATTAATATAAGATACTATAACTTCTGCTCACAGTTTCAACACTACTATAACCGCTCAAAGTTTGTAACTGTGAGCAATAGATTGCAGCACACGCTTCAACTCACAGTTTGCAATTGTGAGTCACAACGTCGTTATGTAAGCACAAACCCCATTACTTTACTTTTGTACTGTTTCTAAATTAACAATAGGTAATAATTTAAACAGTTTCTACATACAT